>CP115555.1:1500000-1664211 GCA_030168575.1 Methanomassiliicoccales archaeon LGM-RCC1
TTCCATGCACGGATCTGGGCGATGACCTCGGCCAGCTTCTCTCCGTCCGCCTCGGCCTGCTCGTCGATGAAGATGGATTTGGGCCAGCAGGTCAGGTGGATTGACTTTCCGCCGTCGATCTGCCTGAGGTGCGACTGGTAGACCTCCTCCGAGATGAAGGGCATCATAGGGGCCAGGAGCTTCATGCTTCCTAGCAGGACATTGTAGATGGTGTACCTGACAGCGTCGTCGTCCCTTCCCTTGACCATCTCGATGTAGTTGTCAGCCAGCTCATGCCAGATGAAGTCCTCGAGGACCCTCATGGCCTTGTCGAACTCGTAGACCTCCATGGAGTCGGTGACCTCCTTCACGGTCTTGGAGTACTTGCTGATGATCCACCTGTCCGAGAGCCTAAGCGAATCGCACTTCTCCGGCACGTCGTGGATGAACTTGGATGCGAACTGGCCGATGTTGTAGACCTTGTTGCATATCTTGCTTCCGCGGATCACATCCTTCTCCCTGAAGGCCGTGTCCATTCCGAGGGAGCATGTGGTGACGTAGTACCTCAGAGCATCTGCTCCGTACTTCTCGAGGATCGGTATGGGGTCGATGACGTTTCCGATCGATGAGTGCATCGGGGTTCCGTCTGGAGCCATGATGAATCCGTGGATCATGATGTTCTCCCAGGGGATCGAGTTCTCGATCTGGTCTGCCCTGAGTATGGAATAGAATGCCCATGTCCTGATGATATCGTGAGACTGGGGCCTGAGGCTCATGGGGAACAGCTTCTTGTGCAGCTCCTCGTCCCTTCCCCAGAATGTGTTGTACAGGGATGATCCGGAAGAGTCCATCCATGTGTCGAACACATCGGTGCATCCGATCATCTTTCCGCCGCACTCGGGACACTTGTCCACAGGGGCATCATCCAGTGTGGGGTCGCAGTAGCACATCTCCTCTGTAGCGCATACGGCATGGCCGCACTTCTCGCACTCCCAAACGGGGATGGGCGTGGCGAACACACGCTGCCTGCTTAGGACCCAATCCCAGCTGAGGGAGTTGGTCCAGTCCTGGAGCCTGACCTTCATGAACTCGGGGAACCAGTTGATCTCGTCCGCCCTCTTGAGGACCTGCTCCTTGAAATCCGTGGTCTTCAGGAACCACTGGGGGACCTGCAGGAACTCGATGGGTGTGTGACATCTCCAACAGATGGAGACCTGCTGCGGGTTGTCCTCCTGCTTGACCATGAATCCCTGATCCTTGAGGTCCTGAATGGCGGCCTCCCTGGCCTCCAAAACAGGCATGCCGCAGTACTTGCCGGCGAGCTCGGTCATCTTGCCCTGCTCGTCGATTCCCTTCTCCATCTCGAACTTGTACTTCATGGTCCATTCGAGATCGTCCTTGTCTCCGATGGTACAGATCATGACGTTTCCGGTTCCGTAATCCATCTTGACCTTGGGGTCGGAGATGATCTTGACCTTCCTGCCGAACAGAGGCGTTACCAGCTCCTTGCCGACGAGCTTGGACTTCTCCTTGTCGTCGGGGTGCACCGCCACGGCCTTACAGGTACAGAGCAGCTCGGGCCTGGTAGTGGCGATGAGCATGTACTCGTCCTTGTTGTCGGCGAAGTAGAACTTGATGTAATTCAGCTTGTTCACGTTGTCCTTGTACTCGACCTCAGCATCCGCCAGAGCGGTCATACAGCTGGGGCACCAGTTGACAGGGAAGTTAGCCTTGTAGACGAGTCCCCTCTTGAACAGGTTGACGAAGGAAAGCTGAGTGATCCTCCTGTAGTAAGGGGCGTCCGTCTGGTAGTAGATGCTGGGGTCCATGGATTCCCCGAGCATCTCATAATCGTGAGTCATCTGCTCGATGAAGCCGTTGGCGAACTCTTCGCAAAGCCTCCTGTACTCCTGTCTAGGAGTGTCGAGCTTGTTGATTCCGTGCTTCTTCTCGACCTTGACCTCGATCGGGGTTCCGTTGACATCGAAACAGAGAGGGAAGAACACGTTGAATCCGTTCATCCTCTTGTAACGTGCTGCGAAGTCGATCATGGAGTATCCGGTCGCGTGTCCAAGATGGAGCGGTCCGGATGTGTATCTGGGAGGACAGTCGATGCTGAAGACAGGCTTGTCTGATTTGGGATCGAAACGGTAGTGCTTGTCGTCCCTCCACACATCCTGCCAATGCTTTTCAATAGAAGCTGAATCGTATGCCATGGCTAACGATTCCGCGTAACCTCTGTTCTTATATAAGCATACGCGCACGTGAGACTGAGGTCAGTTGGTGCGGGACTTGGCCCAGTCCTTCCTGGACAGTACGGATACGCAGGTCACCACTTCGCCTACGTACGGATTCTCGAAGACCCCCCTGTGGTCGAAACCGAATCCGCACTTCTCTTGGACCCTGGCGGATTGGGCGTTGTCATCAAGGGATTGACACCACACCTTCGAAACTCCCTCATCCTCGAATGCGAGACGCAGGACCTCCATGATGGCCTCGGTGGCGTAGCCGTGGTTCCAGTAGCTGCGTCCGATCCAATAGCCCAGCTCGGCGTCCTTGGGGCCTTTCCTGAGGATCTTCGGATCCTTGTCCAGACCTACGCACCCGATGGGCCTGTTCATATTGCGGAGAACGACTGCAAATACCAAAGGCTTCGCGAAAACAGTGTTGATGATCTCCCTGCTCTCCTCGATGGATTCGTGGGGCTTCCACCCTGCCAACTCGCCTATCGAGGGGTCCCTTGCCATCTCATAAAGGGCCTCTGCGTCGGTGACGACCCAAGGCCTCAGGATCAGACGGGGGGTGCTGAGCTGCATGACACCATCCAGTGTGACAGATGATATATCGTTTTGGTTCAGAAATAGGGGTTGCCCCCTTGCGGGGGCTGAATAGTTTTACTTCCTTCTGTTGCGGAAGGATACCTTTGATTCCTTCATGTCGACCACTGCTGCTTCCAGCTTCTTGATCAGGTCCGACATGGTCTTGGTGAGGTCGTATCCCACTTCCTTCATCATGATACCAGTGCCGTTCACGTAGAGCCTGGCGGTGATGCTGTACTTGGGGTTGCCTCCTACCTCGTTGTACCTCGAGACGTGGATGTTGAGGGACTCCGGCTTGTATATCTTGGAGACCTTCGAGATCATGGCCTCGATGTCCTTGTAGATGGCGTCAGTGTAATCCTTCTCGTCATCCTCCAGACCGCTGATCTGCACGAAGAGCATGTCCCTCTCCCTGCATGCGGAGATCAACTCTAGCACATCGTACTCGGTGATCACACCGACCAGTGCATTGCTCTCGACAACGGGCAGGGTGGAGAATCCGTTCTCCACCATTATCGAAACGGCCTCGGCCACGTCCGAATCCCACTCGATGGTCTTCGCACTGGTGGTCGCTATGGACTCAACGGTGATCTGCGATCTTGAGCTCTTCGCCAGGTCCCCGATGGTCTTGTTGTCCTTCTTCCAGTTGTTGTCGATGATCTCCTTCATTCCGACGACTCCGACCACACGGTCGGTCTCATCGATGACTGGCAGCGTTCTGATGTCCTCGTTGATCATCATGTCGAGCGCATCGTCCATGAGGTCATGGACCTTGACGGCCTCGACCGGGTTGGTCATGATCTCCCAGACCTTGATCTCCTTCAGGGCCTTGATGTCCCTGACGATATCGATGATCTTGTTCCTCTGAACCACTCCGATGATCTTCTTCCCGTTCATTATCGGGATCTGTCTGCAGTTGTTGCTTATGAACATCTCCGCGAGCTTGGTTATCTCGAGCTCTACGGTTGCAGTCTGGATGTTGCGTATCAGGTTCTTGACCTTTGCATCCAAAGACACGCTCTTCTTCCTGAGGATCGAGGAATATGTCACTACGCCGAGATAGGTTCCGTTGTCAACTACCGGGAGGTCCTGGTACTTGGTTTCCTTCATCACGGACAGTGCGTTCGCGATGGAGGAGTTAGAATCGATGGTCGGGAATTCTGTGGACATAATCTTCTCGACGGAAATGCCGTCGATCTGCGATCTCAACATGGATAGCTTCTTCAGATCTTCTAGGTCCTTTACACCCATATTTACACCTCGTATATTGAATCGTATTAACGATAATATAAAGGGTGGTGAAAGAAGGTCGATGCTGATCGTACGATAGACGAAAATGTAGATAAATCAACAAAAAAGGGGGTTTTGATCCACCAGGATCTATCGATCTCGGTGAATCATTAAATATCAGAGCTGGTCGAAGGACTTCCCTGCCAGCAGTTCGTCGACGATCCTCGGGGCGTCCGCGATCTTGATGCGTTTCTGCTCCGTGGTGTCCCTGTCCCTTATGGTGACGGTATTGTCCTGCAACGAGTCGTAGTCGACGGTTATGCACCAGGGCGTTCCGACCTCGTCCATGCGGGCGTATCTCCTTCCGATGGTTCCCGATCCGTCATAGTATGCCTCGACCCTGCTGCTGTGGATGCTCTCGTAGATCTGCTTCGCAACGGTGTCCAGACCGTCCTTCTCCATGAGGGGGAAGACTCCGACCTTGATCGGTGCGACCGCAGGGGCCAGCTTCAGGACGACGTAGTCCTCTTTCTCGTCGTAGGTGTACGCGTGCTCCAGGACGGAGTAGAATATCCTGTCGAGCCCGTGGGACGGCTCAATGACGTGCGGGATGACCCTGTCGCCAGTGACCTTCTCGACCCTCTTGACGACTTCGAAGTACTCGCTCGTGAGCTCGATGTCCTCGCCGTCCACCGTGACCTTCAGCTTACCGTCCTGGATGGCAGAGGGCGGGAGTGCGCTGATGGCCTCGGAGATTGCCTTGGCCTTGCCTTTGAACGTGGGGCCCAGGAGCTTGCTGTTGGGGTTGATCTTCTCGACCTCCATCTCCTTGGGCTCGTCGTACTTCTTGAAATGCGAAAGGTCCTGTCCGGAGAACTGGGCATGCCTGGAGAGATCCCAGTTGCCCCTGTCGGCGATACCGACGATCTCGGTCCAACCGTAGGAGAGAAGGACCTCTGCATCCCAGCAGTCGGCCGCATAGTGGGCCATCTCGTCCTTCTCGTGCTCCCTGAACCTGAGCCTCTTCTCATCGATTCCCAGGGACAGCAAGAGCTGCTTTGTCGTGTACACGAAGTAAGCGAGAACACGGTTGGCGATCACGCCCTTCTCCACGGCATCCTTGACGGACATCGTCGTAAGCTTCAGCGTGGTGTTGGGGATGAGGTCCAGCATCCCGTTCTCTATCTCGGGGAATCTGGTCCAGTCCTTGTCCTCAGGGTCGACGAAAAGCTCGACCTCCATCTGGTTGAACTCCCTCATACGGATCATACCCTGCCTGGGTGCGATCTCGTTCCTGTAGCTCCTACCGGTCTGGATGACTCCCATGGGGAGCTTCTCCCTGTTGTAGCGGTACAGGTTGGAGTAGTTGACGAATATACCCTGGGCCGTCTCCGGCCTCATGTATCCGACACGGGCGTTCCCGGGTCCGATGTTCGTCCTGAACATCAGGTTGAACTCCTCGACGGGTCCGAGCTCTCCTCCGCAGGCGGGGCACTTGATCTTGTGCTCCACGAACGCCTCCTCCAGCTGTTTGGGGGTGAGGATGTCGGGATTGTCGTAGAAATCCTTGACCATCTGATCGGCCCTATAGGGGGCCTGACATTTCTGACAGTATGTGATCAGATCAGCGAAATTGTCCAGGTGACCGGAGGCCTTGAAGACCTCCCTGGGGTTGACGGTCTCGGAATCGATCTCGACGAAACCTTCCCTTCCCTTGTATATGGACCTCCACATCTCCACGATGTTGTTCTTCAGGGCGCAGCCCAACGGGCCGTAGTCATACATACCGGCGACTCCGCCATACATCTCGAACGAGGGCCAGATGAATCCCCTGCGCTTGCATACCGACATCAGATCGTTGCTGCTGTTGTCTGCCAAGGGAATCACTTCAGAAGGGCTTTGAGTACATCGACGTCGTAGATCATTCCCTCGAGCTCGTCCTTGGTTCCGTGAACCGGTACCTGTCCGAAGTCGTGGTTGAGCATGACTGTCGCCACCTCTGAGAGAGTGGTCTTCTTGAATATCGTCAGAGGATCGGAGACCATGAAGTCCTTGACCAGCTTGCCCTCCAGGAGGTTGGAGTCCGTGGCCGCATAGAACAGCGGCAGGACGTTCCTGTAGCCTGCGAGGTTGTCCTCATCTGTGATTCCGAGTGCCTTGAGGGCCTCGTCATCCTTGATCTGGTCATCGAAGAGGTCACGGTCCGTGATGATTCCGACCAATACGCCGTGAGCATCGAGCACAGGAAGTGCGGTGACGTCGCTGACCCTCATTGCGGGGATCGTGTATGTCAGAGGCTCCTCTTCGTAAGCTGTGACGCAGGTGGTGTTCATGACATCCTCTGCCGTGAGAGTGGTCTTCATGCCGCTGATGATCTTCAGGAGGTCGGTGGGTGTGATGATTCCGACCAATTTTCCGTCCTCGACGACGGGGAGCCTGTGGAACCTTCTCTCGTAGAATATCCTGGCTGCCTCCTCGATGCTGGTGTCGGGAGTGATCGTGGTGATCTCCTTCTTCATGATGAGCGAGAGCTGGTCCTCCTCGAACTTGCGGAAGATGTCCCTCCTGGAGACAATTCCCATGAGCTGTCCGTCCGACTCGCGGACGACCGGAAGACCGGTCAGCTTGTTCCTCACCATCATGTTGATGGCATCGCTGCGTGTTCCGGGTACCTCGACCACGATGGGTGCGGGCACCATGATGTCTGCTACCGTTTTACTCATTCAGTTAGCCTCCGGGGCTCTTACGACCATGACGGGGCATGATGCGGCTCTAACGACCCTCTCTGCCACGCTTCCCATGAGGAGCTTTGACATTCCGGTCCTTCCCAGAGTTCCCATCACGATTACGTCGTAGTTCGGAGATTCCTCGAGGATCACTTTGACAGGGGTTCCTTCCTTGACGGCCACTGTGACGGGGACGCCTGCTTCCTTCGCCTCATTGAGCACGAAGTCCACTGCCTCCTGTCCTTCCTTCTCCAGCGTCTTGTAGACGTTCATGACCGCTGTGTCCATCGGCATGTTCGTAAGGACTGTCTGGTCCAGAACATACAATGCTGTAATCTCTCCTCCTGTCAACTTGGCCAGCTCAACAGCCTGTTTGATCGCTGGCTTTGTGTATTCGCTTCCATCTGTGGGTACCAGGATCTTGCCGAATGCCATCTCAATCCACTCCTCTCTTGGTTATCGCACGGAACGCTCTTTCAGGTCCTCCCTCGGACATTCCGTTTTCCCAACTGGGAATGACGGTAAGATAGCTGTTCTGTGCTCCTTCCTCCATTTGTTTCGTGCGATATAATAACTTGCCCCCGAAGTTGGAAAGGGCCTTCCAAGCTTCGTTGGGATCGTACCCCTGGATGGTGAGGATCTTAGACAGTTTCGATGCCTCCGAGACGAGATCGGGTTCGCAGAGCATCCCGTTGTCCGTTCCGAGCCCTATGTCAACTCCGTTATCGATCATCCTTCCCACCGGGGATTGCTTCCCGAAGTACCCGTTCGATGTTGGACACACAGCTATGGGCACCTCCGCCTCAGCGCATTTGGCCAGATCGCCATCGGTCGCCTCGCACATATGGACGACGAACGCGGGATCCAATGACAGGATCGAATCGATGTCTTCCCTGACCCTTTCGCTCGCATGGATCGAGAATATCTTCCTATCCCTGCGGACATCGTCCGCGACCGATTCGATGTAGGACATCGGCATGTCGGAGATGCTGGGAAGACCTATTCCGTCTGCGACCTCCAGTATATCGTGGATCTCCTGCGGATCGTATTCCTTCGATACCGGTCTGCCGAGGATTACTGCGTCTTTGCTGCATGCGCGCAGCATCCTGCATCCCTCTACGCCTCCTTCCCTGAAATCTATGAACGAGGCGGAACCGTATGATGCCGACGCTACGTCGAATCTGGAGATGTTGTCCTTCAGACCGTCATCGGTCAGTTCGGCCAGATATCTGTGCTTCAGACCGTTCGGGGGAGCCACCAGTTCCTCGAGAGTCATCCCGGGCTTCACATCGAGGCCGTAATCACCGCAATGGGTGTGCACGTTGACCATGTCCTTGATGAACAATGCTTTGAAATCGCATCTGTCGGGAATGGTGTGCTCAACCTTCGCCACACCTGATTCGCATATCACGGTGCACGGCTCGAACGTTCCGTGCTCCAGGATGAAACCTCCTGCGATGAAATCGGAAACGTTCCTGTCGATGCGCATGAAGGGTCATCGCATAATTGGGATAAAATGTGAACGACTCATGCCCAGTAGGGCTTCTTGACGAACTTGTAGGCCATCATCATTGCAGTGGTGGCCTCTCCGCAAGCGGTCGTTATCTGCTTGTACTTGCCCTCGTAGGAAACTACATCGCCGCAAGCGAATACGCCAGGGCGGTTTGTGGACATGTCGAAGCCGACCTTGACCAGACCGTCCTCCGTAAGCTCGATTCCCCATTTCTTGAGGTCGTCGAGGTCCGCAGATATTCCGATATTGATGACGACCATGTCCGTGGGGATAGTCATCTGCTTGCCCTCTTGGTCGAGGGTCACCGACTCGACGGAATCCTTTCCGTTGATGGACACGAGGTTCGCACTCATGATCGTCTTGACGTCGCTGCGAGTGAGCTCCTTCACGGTGGACTCGTCCGCCCTGAACTCCGCCCTGCGGTGCACGAGCGTGGTCTCCGCGACGCTGTTTGCGATGAGGGCCATGTCGATGGCGCTGTTTCCGCCTCCGAACATGGTGATCTTCTTCCCGACCAGCTCTTCTTTGGCCGGCAGAATGTAGGTCACTCCCTTTCCGAAGAGCTCATCCTCTCCCGGACATCCCATCTTCTTGGGCTTGAAGCTTCCCATTCCGATGGCGATAATCACGGATTTGGCGTGATACTCTCCCTTGGCAGTGACTACGATGAGCTCTTCCTCTCCGTTGTTGATCTCCTCGACCTTCTCGTTCTCCCTGATGTCGCAGCCCATCGATTCGGCCTGTGCATACAGCTTATCGGAGAGCTTCCTGGCCTGGATAGTCTCGAAACCAGGGTAGTTGTGGATACCTTTCTCCGGATAGAGGCTTACTAGCTGTCCACCGACACGGCCGGAATCCAGAAGCAACGTCTCCATGCCCTTAGATCTAGCATAGATGCCTGCTGTCAATCCCGCAGGTCCTGCGCCGATAATCACAACGTCATAGCTCATTGTCCTGCTTAATAAAAATCACCGTATAAAATGGAGTAGGTCGGATGTCGGTCTCTTTTTATCCCTCCCAGAAGCACGCGGTTTATCTATCCCTAGAGCGATACCAAAACTACGGGGGATAAACATGGAAAGATCCGAGATTTACAGCGAGAAGTTGATGAACCTCATCCTAGACACCATCGATGAAGTGATCGTGATACACGATGCAGACCACAACATCCTTTGGATGAATCATGCTGGTGAGCAGGCTTTCGGTATCAGGGTCGACAAGGCTCTGACCATGAAATGCCATGAGCTCTTCAAGAATTCCATCCCCTGTGCCGACTGCGACGCTGGAACCATCGTCATCGGTGAACCGACCAACCCCGTCAGGAAGAAGGTCATTCCCACGACCGGGACCACCGTCGAATGCAAGACCGTTCCCTTCTACAAGGACGGCAAGATGGAGGTCGTTATCCAATGCCTCCGTCCAGTGAAAAACGAGGAGTGAATCTTATGGTAGCTATACCCGAACCCGTTGCAAGGATGATCAAACACCCGGACACGCATAAGGTCCTGACGACAGTGTCGCCCGATTCTAAGCCCCATGCGATCGTCTGTGCCAGCCTTGCACTCTCAGGAGACGATACCATATTGGTGGCCGAGGTTTTCATGCACAGGACGTGCGAGTACCTGAAGACCAATCCCAACGTAGAGGTCCTGGTTTGGCAGGGAAAGAACGGTTATTCTCTCAAGGCCGTCACCACTGGAAGGCTGGTGGAGGGACCTGAGTTCGACAGGATGTCGGCAGCCATGGACAGGTACAACCTGGCAACCGTGGCCGTATGGGAGTTCAAAGTCCTGGAGATCTGGGATGAGAGCGCCTCGAAGAAGGCCGGGGAAAAAGTGGCCTGAGATGGAACCTAGACAATACAAACTTCTGGCAGAGGTAATGATGCTAGTCGGCATCATCGCGGCCTTCTTCGGAGTCGTGCTGATGTACGGCCTCTCTATGAATACGGCCGGCGCTGTCTTACTGATCGTAGGTTGCGCACTCTGCCTGATCTCTCTTCCAGCTTTTATCATCCTGATGATGATCACGGCATCAAAGGAATTGAAATGAAAATGGGGCATAGCCCCGAATGGTTTCAGAACTTGGATCTGTCACGCTCGACAGGCTTGTGCTTGGAGAAGCAGTTCCTGCAATAGACTGGCCTTCCTTCCGTTGGTTTGAAAGGGACCTCGCATTCCTGTCCGCAATCTGAGCATGTGGCCTTGAAGAATTCCTTGGGCCTTTCCCTATCGTTTCTGTAACCGCCGTATGCCATGTGAATCACATCATTTACATCAGATTTGATGCCACATGTATCTGCGACCACGTATATCAATGTCTATCCGATTAGACTAATTTCTAAAAGAATCGTAAAAAATTGCGGGGATCTATCCCCGCTTATTGGCCAGAGATTCAGATATCTCTGGAATTAAGGGCTTTCTTGAGCACCTCGACCTCCTCGTCGGAGAGCGTGATGCCCTTTCCCATCTTGCTTCCATCAGGGGACCATTCCCTGATGTCATACTTGGGTTCCCTTCCATTCCAACTGATCAGATTCAATTCCTTTGTCCAGCCCTTGGATGATTCGGACAGGACAGCGATTTTCTCCGTAACTTCGTAACTAAAGTCTACCATGAGATCAACTGAGCCTGTATTCATTTATTATTATATAAAATAAAAAGAACGCGCGCAAAATAAGGAAACCCTCACCAACCGTGACGGAAAGCCATCCATAAGGACATGTAGACATTGGCCCAGCGCGGTCTGCGCAAAATGGCGTATGCTCCCCTTAGAACAGAATAGCCTTTGGAGAGTGGCTTCACAGCGTCAACGATCTGTGGGCCTGTCCATTGTGAGAATTCCTCATGGGCCGCCATGTAGTGATGGTCGAAGATGACATCCTTGTTGACCCACCTCTGATATTGCGTCAGATCCCCTCTTGAGATGCATTCGGCAGCCTTCTTCCCAGTCAAAAGGGCTATGCCGATGCCTCCGAAGCAAAGAGGATTGGCAAGCATGCCTGCGTCCCCGACAAGACAGCAATTGCCGTCTACGACCCTGCGGGAGCTCCCGGAGACGAAGAAACGGATCCCCCTCTCCGAATAGTCTCCGATATCATCGTTTCCTAAGGCATACCCCTTTGATCTGAGACCATCCTTTGAAGGGAAATCCCATCTGTATGTGCCCGGATACTTATCCGAGACCTCGAAGATCAGGTCTTCCGTATCAGAGTCTCCGGATACCAGGTTGTTGACGATAGGGAAGCACATCTCAGGTCTGACATCGAACAGCTCCTTCCTTACCGCCGAGAAGGCCCCGTCAGCGCCTATTAGGTATCTGCACAGATACTCGCCATCGGCACAAGTAACCACGAAGCCCCTGGGGTCCTTTCTGACGCTCTTTACCGAATCTTTGACGAAGGATGCGTCGCTCAATCCCTTCAATGTACTCAGAAGGCTGTTGCGATCGATTATCCTCCCCTTCACAGGGACATTGATGACCGTGTCTCCGCATATCAGCCTGATCCTGCTGACAGCACGGACGATGCAGTCCTTAGGGATCTCTGATGCGTCGATCATCCTATCGCTAACAGCCTCGCCACATGTGCGATGGTAATGCGAATAGGCATCACCCGACATTCTTTCAATGACTACAACGTCCTTCACGCCTGCCTTCGTCAGGCTATATGCGGCAGAAGCACCAGACAGACCGCACCCAACGATAAGGACATTGCACTCGATCATTAAGGTTCTAATATCGTTGGTTTATAAAATTGAATGCACATTATTGTACTATGAATACAAAGCAGGAGATTGTGGACGCGATCAACCGCGAGAACAAAGGTGCTGCTCCGCCCGCATTATTCACGCAGACAGGAACCACTGAGATGATGTCGGTATGCGGATCATCTTGGCCGGAGGCGAACTACTCCGAGGATGCCATGATCAAGCTCGCTCTTCAACCCTCTGAACTGTTTGGCTTTGCCACCGTGAGGATTCCGTTCGACATGACGGCGGAGGCTGAAAGGCTTGGATGCGAGGTCTTCGAAGGGGACAACAGCAGACAGCCTTCTGTTTCCAATTCCCCTTGTAAGACTGGGGAAATAGGCGATCCGCCGGATCTCATGCCTGTAGACGAGTTCCTTTCCGGCGGAAGACCTGCGATGTACATCCGTACGGCCGAAAGGATCGCCAAAGAACATCCTGATCTCTTCCTTACCTCGTGTACCATCGGGCCCGTAGAATTAGCTGGCCTTATGGTCGGATTCGAAGAATTCATCATGGGGTCTTTCATGAATCCCGACGGGGTCATGAACTGGGTGAAGAAGATGACCCCCTATCAATGCGCCTATGCCGAGGCGCTCTCGGAAGCCTCTGATAACGTCTTCATCATAACGGAGGGTGCAGAGGACGTCATGGATCCCGATACCTTTGGGACCTTCACACCTTACGAGGGGCAAGTCTTCACCAGTATCAAGAACTCTTTCTCCACAGCTCACGTGTGCGGAATAACCGAGAACATCCTAGAGAAGCTTGCAGGATTGGGATCCACCATCCTCTCCGTTGAATCTCACGGAGATCCCCAGTCTGTGTTCGATCGTGTCGGGGACAAGGTTGTCCTGGCAGGAGGCATAGGAGCAATCAGCACACTCTTGCAGGGAACACCAGATGATATCAGAGATGCTGCATGGAAGGCTGTTGATGCCGGATACCCTGTAATCATGTCTGAATGCGGCGTGCCTCCTCAGACCCCTAACGTCAATCTCGAAGCCCTGGCCAAATACAGGGGGTGATCCAATGGATTTCGATCAAGCGATCAAAGAGCGCCATTCTGTTAGACTCTATACGAATCAGAAGATTGAAGGGGATGTCCTCAAATCCTTGGAGGACGAGATAACTCGTGTAAATGAAGAGAGCGGGTTATCGATACGCCTGGTTCTGAACGAGCCCAAAGCTTTCAGCGGACTTCTCATGAAGACGGTGGTCAAGTTCAAGAATGCAGTGAACTACCTCGCAATCAGCGGACCCGATTCAGATAACCTGAACATCGATGCAGGATACTATGGGGAGCGTATTGTTCTCTTCGCCCAGACTTTGGGCCTCGGGACCTGTTGGGCGCTGATGGCCGGAAAAAAGGAATCCAGCAAAGATATTCCCTCTGGACATAGGACAGTCATCCTTATTTCCATAGGCTATCCTGAGGATCCTGGTCGCCCACATAAGAATAAACCTGTCTCTGAGATAGCTGACCTCGAAGATGCTCCTCAGTGGTTCGTGAAAGGTGTTGAGTACGCTATGCTTGCGCCCACCGGAATGAACAAACAGGGGTTCAAGTTCGAAAGGACCGACAATAGAGTCAAGATGATCCATGGATCCAGCACCCTAGCAGAGATAGATGCCGGAATCGTAAAGTTCCATTTCGAGTATGGAGCCGGCAAGGAAAACTTCAACTGGTCTCAATGACCAAATCGACGCCTCCCATGGCGTCGATCTATCCATTATTTTTTAGAAAGTAAAATGGCGAACAGGGAGGGATTCGAACCCTCGGCTTGCAGCTTAGGAGGCTGCCGCCATATCCAAGCTAGGCCACCTGTCCGTTGGATGCCACTATATGAGAGTCGCATAAAAGCATTTTGGTAGCTCACAGACGACTGAACATTGGAGAAAGACTCCCCACTTTGTAGGGAGTGGATGGGTGATGCACGCCCGGTCCTGAAGACCGGGTTAAGTGGTTTTGGATGCGTGTGCCTTTCGGCAAAAATCATATGCGCCTCCGCAATAAATAAACATTAAATTGTAATGATTGTAAATTACGTAATAAATGTTATTATATACCTGCAATGTATTCATACAGATAGGGATGCGCTTTGCAGTCTGGTCGTAAAGAAAGGATAATGGTGGCTTGTGTTACCTTTGAGACAACCAAGGTTACCGATCCGATCTTATTCTATGAGATCAACAGGGCCCACATCATACACTATGTGAGGGACCCGACCAGCCAGAGCAACAACGTGTATCAGGAATTCTACGACCGCGTCAACGAGATCATCAAAGAGAAGTCGCCGCGCCCCGTAGAGATCGTTGAACACGTTGAGAAGGTCTCGGATTTCTCCCTGATGCTGAAGACCGTTCTGGACATCATCCAGACCGAACACTCCACGGCCTTGGAATCCGGAGAGGAATGCGAGATCTATGTCAATATATCGTCCGGTGGGCCTGAATATGCGGCGGCTTCCGCTATCGCATCCATGATGGTCCCCGGCACGATTCCTTTCTCAGTAGGCACCAAGACCTACACTGTGAACGATGAGGGTGTTCGCCGCAACTATTTCATCGACGGCAAACCGGTTGGCCTCACGAAGGAAACGTACGATCCAAGACAGCTGCCGAGCTATTCGATACAGATCCCTGATGAGCGTCTCGTTCGCGGACTTAGGATACTAGATACCCGCAACAACGAAAGGCTCTCCGTCACCAGTGGAAAGATGATCGCTGCCTTGAAGGAAGCGGGTGTTTGGTACAGAGATACCGAAATAAAGGACCCCAACCGCAAATCAACTCAACGCCAAACCGAAGCGGTGTATTATCAGAGGGATTTCATCTGGAAGTGGCTTGAGAATGGATGGGTCGAAAAGGATGATCTCAATTCCAAGTACGTTCTGACCAAAGAAGGACGCAACATCATCAGCACCTTCTACACCGAGTGATCCTCGCCTTTTTTCTTTCCTATTGTAGCATAGGCTCTGAACACGCTCTCAATATACAATAATAACAACAATTACAACAATTACAATTTGATGTTATTATATTTCTTCGCCGATATAGTAATTGCAGCCCCCAAGACTGCAGGTGAAAAAAAATGAGTAGCTACAAGCAGACCCTACTGTCCCCTCTTCCTGCAAGCAGGATCAGAGAGCAGAACTACATGAAGTACGACAAATACGGATGCCGTATCGATCGTAATAGGAACAGAGAGCTGAACACCATAGTGGCGTTCTTCGACTGATGATGGATGGATCAAACTTGTTAGAAACTTGCCCTAAAGGGCGATAAAGAGTTTTGGGGGAGTTGGGGTGCAAACCCCAACGTCACTCTTTCTTGTTTTCCTTCTTTGCAGAATCCCAGACCTGGACAAACTCGACGCGGTCGACTCCGAAGGCTGCCCTCAGGTCGGCGACGATCTTGTACTTGGCGATTGCCCAGTTCTGGTCGAACTTGCAGACCTCGGCCTCGGTAACGACGACCTTGTCCGCCTCAACTGCAACGGCGAATCCCTCGGATGTTCCGGAGGTGAGCTCGATGATTGCGAGTGCCTTTGCCACGTTGTCGGTGATCTCCTCGGTGACTGTGAAGGTGTACTTCAGGTCGTGACCAGCGAGCTGGTTGTTGAAATCGACCTTTACACGTCCTGCTGCGACGGACATGACGACTCCGTTCCTGTTTCCAAGGGAGACACTCATTCCGGGGTAGGGGTTGATCTCCTGCTTGTAGAATTCCTTGAGGGGGTGGAGCTCGATGAGCTTAGGGTTCCTTGCTCCAGCTGCATCCTCGCAGGGGATTGTGATTGTTGTCTCCTTTCCGATCTCTGCCGACTCGATTGCTGTTGCGAGTGCGGGGAAGAGTGTGTTGGATCCGAAGAGGTATGCCATAGGGGCGTAGGTGACCTTCTCGTTGAAGATTCCAGCTTCCTTGGCTGCGTCTGCGTCTGTTGTGTCGTACAGTCTCTCGTCAGCGTCGGCGAGATATGCCTTATAGGAAAGGCGAACGAGCTTCTTTGCGTCTGCCATGATGTTCACCGTGATTGGTATTAACTACCTGCGCCGATAGCGTCGCCTATTAAATAAGTATCGTATAAGGAAAACATCCGCTATGGACATGCTGGATGCTCCCGATGCTTTATCAATAACAATATTGGATTCTGTGCAAAGCCATATAAACAAGGTGTCTATACCATGCAATACTACCTGCCGCCTTTGCATAGCCCGGTAGTGCGGCTGACTTGTAATCAGCAGGTCCTGAGTTCGAATCTCAGAGGCGGCTCCACTTTCTTCAAATCCATCTGGGAACAGCTGGAGCCATCAAAAAAAAAAGACCCCGGAGGACCGGGGAATTGGTTTTACCTCTCTCTGATGATCGTCACGGGGCATGATGCATGAATCATGACCTTCTCGGCAATACTTCCGTTCAGGATCTTCTTCAGTCCAGAGCGTCCATCCGTACCCATGATGACCAGGTCATACATTCCGGATTTGGAGATGATCGTATCGGCAGCATCTCCGGTAGCGATCTCGGTCGCGACATTGACGCCTGCAGCTGAACATTTATCTGCAACTTCCTTTACCACGGACTCTGCATCATAATCGCCGTGCTTGACAGAGAATACTGTCAGCCTTCCATTGATGCGCTTGACGGTCTCGATTGCGATATCGATGGCTGCAGCGTGCGTTCCAGAGACGGGAAGAAGAACTTCCTCGATCCTCTTGGATCCTGATTTCAATGTCAGCACGGGGCAGTACGCACCCTCGATGACTTTTCTCGCAGTTCCTCCGACACGGCCGTATCCAGAACTCTTTCCGGTGACTCCCATGATCAACATATCGACTTCTTTGGAGAGCTCGATTAGGATCTCTTCTGGAACGCCCTCGATGAGCTTGGTATCAACCTCCAGACCGGCCTGCCTTGCTACATGGGCTGCATTCTCGAGGAACATGTTACCTTCAGTCTTCATCCTGAATGAGATCATCGCCCCACCATCGATGTTACCGAATCTGTTGTACTCTGTGACATCAACAACATAGACAAAGGTTATGTGAGAGGCGAAAGTGCCTGCAGAATGAACTGCCAAATCGACTGCCACCTCTGAAAGGGGGCTACCATCGATGGGGACCAATACGTTTTCGAATTTCATCAGTTGACACCCCTGATAATCGATATCAGAACGTATATCGGATTGCGTTGCTACGCTTTTATACGTTGTTAAAACTGGATACATAATAGGTAACAGTTGATTCCAATAGATGCTACCTCATCGTAGAAATACTGAAACGGATATGTTTCCAGCATGAATGGCATCTTTACCTCTGGGAGGGCCTGAGATGGGTTGCAGCGGAGGATCCTGTTCCTCGTGTTCCTCATGCTCTACCGGTGACGGCAGGGACGACAACGAATTGCCGCCAGGCATGTTGGATAGGTACAGCCTTGACCAATCCGTAGCTGATGGCGCCCTTGTCTGGCTTGAGGTCTATCACTGCCCCGACGGGGCCAGGATATCGGATGCCAGCATGCAGGTACTCGACGAGGTATGCAGAATAAACAAGGGACGCACCTTCGCAGTGCTGTTCGGTGGGCCGGAACTGAAATCGTTGTATCCGAAGATCTTCGGTTGCGGTGTGGGAAGCATTTACCACGTCAGAGACAAGGACTCTGAATGCTACGACTCCAACGTCTACTCCATTACCCTCTGCGACATAATCGACCGCGTTTCGCCTGCGGTCGTTGCTATGGCAGCCACGGAAAGGGGTGACCAGCTGGGGCAGAAGATCTCTTCGATGCTGGGCGTGGACCTCAACGCTGGGTGCGCCAAGATTATGATGGACGGCAGGGCCTTGACCACCGAGCCGGCACCGCTCAACCAGTTCATGATCTCCAGAAGGAACAAGTTCCCTCAGGTTGCTACGATCAAGATTGATTCTTATCCTACGCCCGAACCGAAGGATGGTCAGGGTACAGCCATATATTGGCAGACCTGGAAGGATCATTCCTAAAAAAAAGGGGACCGTGCCCGAAGGCACGTAAATGATTGTTATCAGAACCTACTTCCGATCTCGCCAGCCTTGGCAAGGATCTCGGGGTTCTGCTCAGCTGCATGCGGAGGGTTTGCGTCTACCATTGTCACGTTGCCGATGGGTTCGAACTTGAAGTATGACACCATGCGTCCTGTGATCTGGTTGGCCAGGTCCTCTGCTCCAGAGGATCCTGCGGTAACAATTACTGCAAGCTTCTTGGGTGTGATGTTGGGGTTGAAGGATCCGTCGATGAAACTGAAGAACCTGTCCTCCAGAAGCCTGTACTGTCCTGTGGGCTGTCCGAAGTAGACGGCTGTCGAAAGGATGACTCCGTCAGCTTCCCTGATGGCGTCGAGAACGGGGGTAAGCTCATCCTTGAGAACGCACTTTCCTGCCTTCTTGCATCCCATACATGCGATGCATCCCCTTCTGTCCTTGAGCGACGCAACGTTGAAGACCTGGACATCGTGTCCCTTTCCCTTCGCTGCATCGACCATGGCATTGAGGATTGTCTCGGAGTTGGCTCCTTTCCTGGGGCTCGAAACCACTGCTACGATCTTTGACATAATGTAACCTCGTCCTTTTGAGAACATGGAGGTATTTAGTTTTCCCTTTATGACTGGCCCACATTGACCTTGGATTTAATCATCTCAGGCACGTCTCCGAACATCGCGACCTTGTCGCCCACACATGCGAGGCATCCTTTGACGCCTTCGATGGAACCAATGGTTTCTAGCGATTCCGCCAGAGACGTTTCGTCCTTAACGAGGTTGCCCAGTGCCGTTGCACAGCAATCCGCCAAGATGACATCGTCCGAGAATACGGTGCACACATTGGAGTTCCCAAGGGAGACCGACGGCCCGATCTTTGCGGATGAGGAGCATATGCCTGTTATCCCCTCGGATGATATGTTGAAAGCCACATCCTTGAGCACAGGGTGGTCGGCGAAGAGTCCTATGGGTACGGTCCTGTCCGAAAGGAATGCTATATCGCCTCCATTCTCGACAATGGCCTCGGAAGCCCCAGCGTCCCTCATCATCTCGACAGCATGAACAGCTACAGCACCGGCAACTCCGGCGAACGGCCCCACGCCCGAGAGAACGGATGCGGAAGACATCCTCCTTATCAGCTCATCATCCCCGGGATCGACTGGATAGGGGTCGTAGGTAAGCTGGAAGAAAGGATCGGCCGCGACCTTCGATTCAATGATCGACCTCGCCTCGAATATGGCATCCTTGGCGACCTTGACGGATTCTTGTTCACAGACGATTGTGACGATCGTCTCCTTGTACCGGAATGTTGTCCTCATATGTGGAGGCTCAGAGCGTGGACGGAACAGGCGTTGATGCAGGATCCGCAGGAGATGCACTTGCTGTTATCGATCTTGAGCTCCCAGGTGATAGGGTCCAATTCGAAACACATGACCGGGCAGATGGAGACGCATGCGCCGCAGCTCCAGCATTTGTCCTCGTCACGGGAGATGCGCTTTGCCATCTCGCTGATGGTGAAGCCTTCATCCCTGAGCCTGTTCTCTGCTGCCTTGAGCTTCGATTCGTCCCCCTCAAGGGCCAGGATCATGACTCCGCTTCCGTCTCCGTCGATCTCGGCCTTCAGGACGTTCGGCTTGAGGTCGAACTCCGTGACTAGAATGTAAGCGACGGACTGCTGGACGTTGGTGTCGTCGAACTCGATCTTGTACTTCTTATCCATTTCAGCACCCCCTCTCCTGTAGTTTCTTGAGCTTCACATCCGTTGGGAACGAAAGACAGGGCTGGTTGAGCAGGAACTCGCCGTGCTCTATCCAATCCTTCAGCTTCGCCGCCACCTCCTTCGCGCCGGCGTAGGAGGACATGGATGATGTCCTGATGGTCTTGCCCTCGTACTCCACCTTGCCCGACCTGAGCTGTGCGTAGCTGTATCTGGCCATGGGCGGCCTGTCGATGGGCTGGCTGTAGTCCACCATGTCCGCGAAGATCATGTCGTCGGATATGGCGCAACGCTCGATGATGCCTTTGTTGAGGATTGGTATCGGTACACCGATACCGACTGCCATGGAGACTCCGTATCCGGTAATGTCCAGTCCGCGGACGTACTTGGAGTCCATCTGCTTCATGTCGCCGATCAGAGCAAGCGTCCTGGAACCTGCGATCGGAACTCCGTTGACCTCCTCGACATTGGTCTTGAACTGTGTTCCGGGCCAGGCCACGTATCCCTCTCCTCCCCCTAGGAAGATCCTCGTTCCCATTCCGATGGTCTCCAGATGGGGATCGTTCAGCAACGGGGACAGCTGTCCGGCGGAACTGTAGGAAGCGTTCTTCATCTTGGGAAGAAGCTTTCCCATATAGGTGTAAATGGTCTTGTCCGAAGTGTTGGTTGCCACCCCGTAGTTCTGATAACAGTTGCGGGGATTGTACAGGTATGCGTCGTTGATGTCATCGAGGGTGATGTAGGTATCGATATCCTTCCTCACATAGCAGTCGGTTCCAGGTCCCCACGCATGGAGATGGATCTTCTTACCTGCGATGAGGTCCTCGATGACGTGAGCTCCTCCGTACCCTCCGGCGGCTCCCGGTACCGTGGCTGTGGCACCGATGAACGTGTCCACTGCGGCCAGACCTCCGTCCACCTGGAC
The DNA here is from genome assembly GCA_030168575.1 of Methanomassiliicoccales archaeon LGM-RCC1. NCBI lineage: Archaea > Methanobacteriati > Thermoplasmatota > Thermoplasmata > Methanomassiliicoccales > Methanomassiliicoccales archaeon LGM-RCC1. The sequence goes on from CP115555.1 coordinate 1,520,666, forward strand.
GTCGTTGAGTCTTATCTCTGCCATGCGTATGGGCGGGGTTGCATGTCCGAAGTTGAGAAATGCTCCGGATGAACACATGGCGCCGAAGGTTCCGGTGGTTACAACATCTACCTCTTCAGCTGCCTTCTCGGATCCTTTCTTCCTAACGAGGTCGATGACCTCCTCTGCGGTGTAGACCACCGCCTTGCCGGAACGGATCTTCTCGTTAATCTGCTCATACGTCTTGGACATACGCTCACCTGTTACGGAAGTGTGTATCGCTGGACGTTATTATAATATTTTAGAACACAAGCCAAGCTATAAACGGTCCTTGCCCATTCCAGAGCGCATGAAGATCTACGAGGCCTACAGGATGGGCGTCGAAGCCGGGATGAAGAGGGACCTGCGTCCTCGGGAAGAAGTTCAGAGGATCCTTTCGGACGCCAGAGAATGCTATGGGTCCATGTCCGACGGCTTCAAGGAGCTGTTCGACCAGGAAAGGCTGTGGAATCCCTATGCGGATTCAAGGTTCTCGGTCGGTGCCGAGAAGGCCAAGGAACTGGATGCCGAACGCTTCATGTGGGGAATCGACATAACTCCTTCCGAGATACTCCTAGCAGACAGGCTCAGGGAGAGAGGGGAAAGGATCGATGCGGTCGTCGCCCATCACCCGTTGGGGACCTCGAAGACATGCTTCCCCGAAGTCATGATGCAGATGACTGCCATGTTCGAGAACATGGGCGTACCGAAGGACAAGGCCTATGAACTGGTGAAGGACAGGATGGAACACGTCCTGAGAGGGATGCAGGGATACAACTACAACCAGGCCGCTGATGCGGCCAGAATACTGGACATCCCGCTGTTCAACATACACGCTCCCGCCGACAACATGGTGGAGGAGTTCATGGTCAACAAGATGAGGGAGGAACAGCCCGCAACCCTCGGAGATATCATCGATTCACTTCTAAAGGAACCCGAGGCACGCGAAGCGGCCAGATGCAACAGTCCGCCCATCATACTGAGAGGATCTCCGGAGGATGAATGCGGTAAGATCATGGTGAAGATGAACGGAGGCACCTCGTTCTCCAAAGAGACCTACAAGTCCCTCGCCGATGCAGGAGTTAACACCATCGTTGCGATGCACTATCCTGATGAGCATTACGATGCTGCCAAGGAGGCAGGCATCAACCTGGTGATCTCAGGCCACATGTGCTCCGACTCCATAGGTGTCAACCTAATATGCGACCTGTGGGAGAAGGAGGGCATCGAAGTGATTCCCTGCTCCGGCTTCACACGCTTCAGCAGAAACTGATACGATGTGGAAGATCGGAGATATCGGGATCGATGGCCCAGTGGTGCTGGGGCCGATGTCTGGATACACATCCAGCAGTTACAGGGACTTCATGAAACCCTTCGGGGTTGCCATATCTATGACGGAGATGACGTCTGCTGTCGGTCTTCTTAACTCTGATCTCAAAACATCCGAATACGTCGAGTTCGGAAGGAACTATCCTACTGGACTCCAGCTCTTCGGCCATTCCTCGGATGACATCGCCAAGGCTGCCGTCAAGGCCCTGGATCACAACGAGAACATTGATTTCTTCGACATCAACATGGGATGTCCGGTTCACAAGATACTGCGCAGCGGAGCTGGATCGGTGCTGATGAAGGATCCGGAACTGTGCGGTGAGATCGTGAGGAAGGTGAAGGAACTCACCGGAAAACCGGTCACTGCGAAGATCCGCCTCGGTTCAGACCGTGGACATATGAACTACGTGGATGTCATCTCGGAACTGGAATCCGCTGATGTGGATGCCGTCACCGTGCATGCTCGCACCAAAGACCAGGGATACAGCGGGAAACCTGATTTCGAAACCATCGCAGGACTGCAGGAACGTATGTCCGTGCCGCTGATCATATCAGGCAACATCTATCTGCTGGACGATGCCGTCGACGCGATGGAGAAGACAAAGGCCACTGCCGTGATGGTCGCAAGGGGAGGGGTCGGCAATCCCTTCCTCTGCACCCAGATAGACGAGTTCTACAGAACCGGGAAAAGGTTGGAGAATCCCACCGTCCACCAGCAGATCGAATGGTGCATACAGCTGGCGGATGCCATCATAGCGGAGAAGGGTGAGGATACCGGGATCAGGAAACTTAGGAGCATAGCGCCGAAGTTCGTCTCCGGTTGCCACCGCTGCCGCGAATACAGGCTCAGACTCGCCACGGAGACCGATGACCGCGACAGCCTCGTCTCCATCCTCGAGGAGATCGATTCCAGGATGGGCCTTGAGAGGATCAACATGGACGGCAGACGCACCTACTACAACCTCGACTGATCCCTTCCATTTCCTTGGTCCAGCGACAACGGATTTATCCTGAATAGTTCATGCGGTTGTCATGTTCCTGCTATCGAAGAAGCCCAAAACGGTCCAGAAAATCGTGGATATCAACATCCACTGGTCCGGTGACGATCCTTTCACATTCGTCTCGCACCACCACGATGAGTATCCCAAGGGCAACGCACAGATGGCTCCCCCGCTGGAGATGATAAGGGGCAGGAACCTCGGCAGGGACTATCAGGAAAGGTACGGATTCAGGATGTACCACGGCAGGGTGGTTCCGGGATTCCCTATGCACGCCCACTGGGGCTACGAGACCATATCGATAGCGGAGAAAGGTTTCGTGGACCACTTCGATACAGAGAAGAACTATGGGCGCTACGGCAACGGAGACATACAGTGGACGTTGGCATCGAGCAGGTATGAGCACTGTGAGATGTATCCCCTTCTGGACCAGGAGAACAACAATCCGGTCCACATCACGCAGATCATGGTAAACATCCCGATCGACAGGAAGAACAAGGGCATCCAGGTGAATAACACATGGTCCGAATCCGTCCCTGTTATCGAGAAGGATGGCGTGACGGTGACTCTGTACTGCGGCGAATACTGCGGCAAATCCCTGTACTCTCCCAATGAGGGCTCCTGGGCCAAGGCGGAGAACTCCGTCAGGATCATGAAGGTCATCATGCAGCCCGGATCCGTATTCGAGCTGGATAAGCTGGATGGGGATATCGGACGCAACTTGTACTACCTTTCCGGAAAGACCATCGACCTGGACGAGACTCAGGTGAAGCCGAACCTCAGGTTCAAGATGAAACCGAACACCGATCTGAGAGTGGTGAACGGCGAAGAGGAATCCGAGATCTGGATACTCGAAGGGAAACCCATCGGCGAGAAGCAGGCGGCATTCGGACCGGTCATCCTGGAGGATCTCGACACAGTCAGAAAGTCCATGGATGAGATCAGGATCAACGAATTCCAGGAATGGCCCTGGAAGATCATGGACGTCACCAACCCCATAGAAATGGGCAGGGAACTGCACAGACCCGACGGTTCTGTTGAGAGGCCCTGAACCGACCTCACCCACCTAATATAAACTCCCTCCCTAATACAGAACGCATGAATGGGATGAACAAGACGATCTCATCGGTCGTCTCAGCAATTGCACTCGTGTATGCTGGACTCTGCTTCTTTCTGACGCTGCAGAACTATGTGGTAGGGGACCACAGCATACATATCTTCATATTCGCGCCTATGGGCCTGGACAATCTGGGCATAGATCTGACCAAGGCACTTATCGATTCCTTATCGATGGAGAAAGGCCTTTACGAAACTGTCTTGGACACCTTATTGGGCTATGTGCCTGGCCTCGGCGGTGTAGCGTTCTACATCAAGATGGTCATGATCCTCTTCGGATTCATTCTAGCCACGTTCGGTTTCATGTCCAAGTCGATAAATGACTGCAGCGGCGACACCAACCCGGCGCAGTACCTCTGGACCCACAGGCCCCGTGCGCTCCTCAAGTGCGTGCTTCAGCCCTGGGGACTCATCATCGGAGCTTGGAACAAGTCCAAACCGTTGGTCATACTGCCGATACTGCCCATATTCATATACCTGCCCTGGTCGATCATGATCTCGATCTATCTCATCATCCCATTCCTGGTAGCGAAGATGGTGATCTCGTCGAAGATCAACACCTACGCCAAGAAGGAGGAGAAGGAGTACAAGAAGAACACCGAGTACGGTGTCTGCCCCCACTGTAAGATGGCCTTCGACAGGCCTATCGTGAAATGCAGATGCGGATTGCTGCTGGATTATCCTGTTCCTAACATCTATGGGTACAAGTATCACACCTGCAACAAAGGCCATGACATATCATGCGAGAGCGGAAAGAGAGGCAACCTCACTACGCTCTGCCCCCACTGCAGGAAGCAAATCCAGACAAGAGAGGCACTGCCCATAACCATCTCCTTCATAGGGGGAACAGGAACCGGGAAGACCTCGCTCATGCTGGCTGCCGTCGAGACGATAACGCATAACGCCAGGATCGTGGACATAACCGTGGACAGCCCGTCAGCGGGACTGTCCAAGGATGCCATAGCAGCCAAGGACTACGCTCCGAGGACCGTCCCCGGAGAGCAGGATTCACAAGTCATATTCCTGAGGTCCCTAGGACTGCAGGACAGGGAGATCATCTTCAACGATATCTCCGGAGTCGAATTCCAGCCCTCGGTCAACAAGGTCATCTTCGAGGAGTACTACAACTACACCAACGGATTCATCTTCACATTCGATCCCATGTCCTTTAACAGGGAGGTCAAGAGGGAGATGCCCCACGACGTCTTCGACTGCTTCCATTACATCTACACAACCATCAGGAACATCGGTCCCGGCACCGTCACTGACGTTCCTTTCGCAGTCGTCGCGACCAAATCGGATCTGGTGAGCCCCAAGCTCGGTGACGATGATGTGCGCCAATTCCTCATAGACAACGGAGAGGAGAACTTCGTCCGCGTGGTTGAATCGCTGTTCACCGAGGTCAAGTACTTCTCGGTATGCTCACACGGCAGCAGCTGCGCCTCAGCCATGAAGCCCGTCTGGTGGATCGTCGGCCATGTCGACAAGAAGCTGACCGAAATCATCCCGTCGCCCTGATATACTAGAAGGGGATGCATGCATCATGGTCAAATCAGTCAATGCATCACACATACTGGTATCCAACGCCAGGGACGCAGAAGGAATCATGATTCGCCTTTCCAAGGGCGAGGACTTCGCGGGACTGGCGAAGAGATTCTCCAAGTGCCCCAGCAAGTCCAAGGGTGGCAACCTGGGATGGTTCGGCAAAGGCGAGATGGTCCCCGAGTTCGAGAAGGCATGCTTCGAAGGACAGAAAGGCCAGGTCGTCGGACCCGTCAAGACGGAATTCGGCTACCATATCATAATGATAAACGATCAGAAATGATCATCTTCCGGCCATAAGGCCGGTCTTTCTATCATCAGACCTCATGATCTGAACATATCATTGTTCCGATTCAGCCTCTGCTATCTGGTCCACATCGTATGTGAATCTGTATGTCTCGGCGGTGACGATCGGCCTATCGAAGATAAACATGATCCAATCCTTCACTGGAGGGACATCCATCTCTGACGGTATGTAGAATCTCCTGACATGCGGGAGGAACATTATCAGCAGCACCATCACCGTCATTGCTACGGAGATCAGCAGACCGAAATTTAATGAGGACATGTACAATTCGAAGTACTTCAGGACCTCTACGAATATCGCGCTCAGCGTCATGATCAATGCCGATCTGACAACCTTACGCCAAGACTGGGGCTTCGCCGATGTCAATCCTAGGAGCGCTTCAACCGCCAGAATTCCCATGATCGTCATATATCCTATGTTCAGGAAATTGAGGATCAGCTTGAACATCCCGACATCCTCAGGATACGTGATGAACAGGAAGTTGATAGCGTAACGGAACAGGATGAGGAACAGCAACAGCTGACTGAAGAACAGAATCTTTGGTGGCTTCATGCTTCTGAGCCTTTTTTCATCCTTGCTCTCGAGACTGAACATCGTCACTACGAACTATTTTTATCGATAAAAACGATTGCTCGAATATGGGAAACGAGGCCGCTGACAGATTCCTTACCTGCATCATGAGGCGTACCGAGAAAGACAAGATCATGCGTGTAGGTAGCGTATTTCTGGTTGTCGCCATCGTTCCTATGTCCGTCATCGGTTTCCTACTTCTTTTCATGATCCTGCTGGATATCGGAGACATCGTGATAGACGGTAATGATTTTGCAGGAATCATCCTGTTCTTGGGCATCCTGGAGGCGTTTGTCGTCTTCAGGATGGTGGAAAGCTATTACAAACACCAGCTGCGTGATACCGAATGGACGCTGTCCCTGACGGAATATGCGAAATCCTACGGGCATGAAACCGCCAGGCTGGAAGAAATCGGCGAGGAGATGGTCAACAACAAGGCAGAAGTGCTCTCCAGGGCCTTCGGTGCATTGTTCCTCCTCATACTGGTAATCAACTCCCTACAGGCATTCTTCCTCAGCATCAATTCTTTGACTACAGAAGTGGTCGCGACGGCTTCCAGCATAATCTCCTTCTCCGTAACGATACTGCTCTGCATCGGGGGATCCTACGTATTCGTCTGTATCCGCAAGCATGACCGTCTGCAGTGCGAATACACAACCGTATGGTCGGAATTGATGAAGTACGACCTCGAAGTGGAACCGATGGAGACCGGTATTAAGCGCAGAAAGCTCTGGCCCCATCTCATACTCATAGTGGTGACCCTCACCATCTATGCATTCATTTTTGCCGTCTGGTCCATCCATACGATGAATCTACACATCGCAAGGCAGCAGACATATGAAGATGGGCTGCTCAAGAAGATCAAAGATAAAGAGGGTGCAACTGGAGTCGAATTCACTCCTAGGCATTACGACAATGGGCTCAAAGGTCTCATAGAGCGCCTGTTCTTTTGAAATCCAATTCTAAAAAAGATATGACCGGCCGTTGGGCCGGTAAAGGATTTCAACTGCTCTTTGTCACACCGGCAATGTTCATGATACCTGCAACGATGAGCAGGATACCGAAGACGATGAACACGAAGTCATTGCCCATGAAGGTTGCGATACCTGCAACGAGAATGACGATACCGACGATGATGCCGATGGTTCTTGCCTTGCCGTCAGGGTTGGTAGAAGCACCGTAGATCCACACGACTCCCAGCAGGATTGCGATGATTCCGATGAGCAGAACCGTGATGCCTGCGAAGAGTTGAGGAGCAGCAATCAAGATTATTCCAAGCACGATCATGATGAGTCCCATCAGATCAATGCTCTTGGCCGCAATCATGGGGATGATTCCCGCAATGATCAGGAATACTCCTGCGATGATGAATCCCCAGGAGAGGGCCAGATCCTTATTCAGAACGAACAAGAGACCGACGATGATCATCAGAGCTGAGTAGATCATCGCAGTTGTCTTGTCCTGGTAGGCAATAACTTCCATTAGAATTACCTCTGAACCCTGAATGGAATTACTGGTTAATAATCTGACTGACTTAATTTACGGATGAAACAGCATCTTCGAAGGTCTGCGAGTCGGTTATATCCTTGATACCGCGGGACTCGAGCGCTGATCTTGCATCCCCCAGAGACATGTATTTCACGTTCTCCATGATGCCGTCTGCCTTCTCCTTCCCGTAGTATGCCTCGATGTTTGCGAAGAAGATGTCGACCTGCTCCGCAGACTGGAAGAGCATGTGGGTGACGTTGCCCCTCTTGAGCTGCATAAAGAGGTGGAGCTGTGCGTTGCTAGTCTTGATGACATCGTGCTTTCCCTCGGCATCATCTATGACCATGACTCCGAAGGCCTCTATGTCTTTGGCCTTGACCAGTTCTGACTGGTCCTTCAGCAAGCTTCCGACCGTTGTGAATCCCAAAACTGCCATGCTATCAGTACCTCATCCCGTTATCATACTTCTCGAAATCTTCATGCTTGTAAGGCGGGTTCACCCCGAGGCTCCACATGTAGTACTCCGGGTGGAAGTATCTTCCGCGTCCCTTTGTGCTCTCACCGAAGTGGAGAGCCTTCTTGGGGCACATGTTAAGACAACTCATGCACAAAGAACACTGCGCCTCGTCCCATACAGGCTTCCTGTGGTATACCTTGATGACCTGCTCCGGACATACGTTCTCGCATATCCTGCACTCGATACAGTTCTCGTCGACCCAGAATCCCTCGGTGTCCCTGAGCGCCTCATACGCCTCCCTGGCCTCCTCGAAGCCTTCTTGGGATGCCATCGTGCGGAAATCGCCCTTCTCCTTCTTTCTGATGGACTCTATGATGCTGTCGATCTTCTTGTCGGCTGCATCATTGATCTCCTTGGCCTCCTCCTTGCTGGGCACATCCTCGTAGAACACCGCGTTCTCAGGCATCAGGACATCGAAGCATGCATCGATCTTCACCTTCTTGCCGAGGACTTCCTGAGCCTGGTCACATGCCCTTCCGGATCCACCTGCGCAGGTGGAGATGCAGTACACGTAACCAGGGTTCCTGATCTCAACTGTCTGGAGGAACTCCTCCATCACCGTCGGCAGACCTGCGAAATAAGTTGGGAACACGAATCCCACATCGCCGCCCTCAGCATTGTAGAAGTTGCGCTTGTATCTGACTGCGGCTGCGATGTCCACCATGTCGGTCTTGAAAGCCGCTGCTATGCGCTTTGCCGCGTGGTACGAGTTGCCTGTCCCGGAGAAGACGAAAATCATGAACGTACTATAGGGTCATCGGATATAACCATGCGGTCATCCTGGCCCGCCAAGAAGTACTTTTTATTAAGAAAACGATGACGGGAGCATGGCAATCGCGAACGAGAATGAGATCAAGATCAAGGACGACATATACTGGATAGGCGGAGACGATAGAACAGCAGGACTGTTCGAGGGCTCCTTCCCCATACCAGAAGGTGTGTCGTACAACTCGTACGTGATAATGGATGAGAAAACCTGTCTTATGGACACCTGCGATGCATCCATAGCATCCAAGTTCTGGAAGAACCTGCGCCACGTCCTTGGCGGCAGACCGCTGGACTACCTTGTGATCGACCATATGGAACCCGATCACGGCGCTGCCATCGTCCAGGTGCTGGAGACGTATCCTGACGTAACGGTCGTCGGCAACAGCAAGACCTTCGACATGCTCCAGAACTTCTACCAGCTCAGTCCGAAGAACAAGCTGGAGGTCAAAGAGGGGGAAGAACTCTGCCTCGGAAAGCACACGCTCAGGTTCATATTCGCGGTCATGGTGCACTGGCCAGAGGTCATGTTCGCCTACGACAAGACTGACAAGATCCTATTCTCTGCCGATGCCTTCGGAACTTTCAAGACGCTCTCAGGCGCATTGTATGCCGATGAGGTGGATTTTGACAAAGATTACCTCAACGAAGCCAGGAGATACTACGCCAATATCGTAGGAAAGTACGGTTCCAAGGTCCAAGCGGTGTTCGGAAAGCTGGATGGCGTCCCCATCGATATGGTGTGCCCGCTCCACGGACCTATCTGGAGAGGGGAGCACATCGGATACATCATGGAGAAGTACTTCATCTGGAGCTCCTACGAGCCGGAGGAGAAGGGCGTGGTCATCGCCTACACATCGATGTATGGCAACACAGCTGCAGTAGCTGAACGCCTGGCGATACTCCTCAAAGGCAAGGGTGTCAAGAAGGTGAACATGTACGATGTCACCAGAACGCACCCGTCCTATGTAGTAGGCGATGCCTTCAGGTTCAGCAACATCGTCCTTGCCGCTCCCACGTACAACAACAATCTGCACCCTACGATGTCCGCAGTCCTCGAGGACATGGATATTATGACCGTCCAGAACAGGAAGTTCTCGGTAATCGGTAACGGATCATGGGCGCCTCAATCTCCCAAGATCATCGAGGAAAGACTGCTGGCCATGAAAGACATGATCAAGGTCGGGGAAACTTTCGTGATAAAATCATCGATGAAACCGGAACAGATTCCCGATTTGGAGAAGTTGGCAGCGGACATAGTTGCCTCCATGCAGTGACCTTCAAGTTAAGCACATAGCTTAACATTAATTGGGTTGGTACAGAATTCACCAGCAACCCTATTATAGCGGGCGGTGAATCCTCATCACATGGCCTTTAGCATAAGACTCTGCCCCTACTGTGGTGGAGCCATCAACTCCGACGAGGCAGGCTACTACGTCTGCGAGGAGTGCGAGAAGCGTACGTACAGGTCCAGGACCAATTCTATGGCGTATCTTCTCAACAAGCCATACGAGGAAGACTACAAGAAAATCCTCGATACGGCCGACATCAGTGCTGAGAAGGCCCTTGATATGATCGAAGAGATCATCACCGAAGCAGAGGAACCGGACGCGGATATGTTCTTCACCCGCGGATTCGTATTCGCGAAGCTCGGAGAGGATGGTAAGGCCCACATAGACTGGAAGAAAGGGCTCGAGCTCCTCCAGGACGTACGCTTCATCGATGCGTACATCATCCCCGTGTGCAAGAGCATAATGGAGATCATGTACCTGAAGGAAACGGAATTCATCGAATTCAACCCTCGCGAATACATCGATTCAATCTCCACGGAATTCTCACTGAAGTGCGAAGCGCCTACAAGGGGAATATTCTACATCACGACCTACAGGATCTTCAGGATCGCCATCCAGGGAGGAACTCTGGAGAACGATGATGATGTCTACAGCACGATCATATCCAAACTGATCGGAAGGATCCTTGTTTACGGCCGCAACTTCCGTACGGTATGTGACATCATAGAGGAGGCCTTGGAGGACTTCCACTACAACCCGGACACGTACATAGAGGATGACAACCTCAAGCTGCATCTCTCGGACCTCCTCAGGCAGAAGTATCTGACCCTGTCAAAGGATTTCTCCGATGAGCACATCACCCGTATCTTCAGGCACTGGAATGACGAGAACATGTATGAGCTGGAGTACTGGATGACCGAGCTCATCGATTCCCTGGAGGATGTCAGCCTGCTTCAGAAGCTCCACGACCTCGTGTCTTCAGAGAAGGAAGGCTACGACCTTGACCAGGCTGTTGAGGATTACGCAAGGAAATTCCTGCTTCTGGATAAGGATGGGAACGACCTGTCAAAGGAAGCCTAAGTGCTCCAACAGTATCTTCGTGCCTATCACGATCAGTATTATTCCGCCGAAGAGCTCCGCCTTGCTGCTGTAACGATCGCCGACCACGCTGCCCAGCTTGACTCCGGCTGCCGATATGAAGAAGGTAATCACTCCGATCAGCACGGCATCCATCAGGATGTCTGAACCGTCCATGGCCAAAGATATCCCAACAGCCAATGCATCTATGCTCGTGGCGATGGCCAACAGCAACATTATCCTGAAACCTAAGCTGTCGTCGATCTTCTCTTCGTCCAACGACATCGATTCACGGATCATGTTGAGACCGATCAATATGAGCAATCCGAATGCGATCCAGTGATCGACCTCGGAGATGTATGAATATAACGATTCTCCAAGGCAATAGCCGATTATCGGCATGATGAACTGGAAGAATCCGAACCAGAAACCTATGATGATCACAGAAGAGGCCTTCGGCTTCCTCATAGCGAGCCCTTTGCAGATGGAGACGGCGAAGGCATCCATAGCGAGCCCGATACCGATTAGGGTCACCGTGAGTAGGTCCATAGGCCGAAATGGAGAGGTTATAATTAATTGATTGTCGGAGAAAACTCGTCAAGAATATGACGAACCGTAATGAAAAAAGACAATATAAAATAGGAAAATGTCACCGCCATTATCAGCAATTTTATCCATCGTTGGATATCCAATAGATGAATATTTTTCTTCAAAATTTGCCTTGGATAATTCTCTTTTTGCCACCAGCGTACATTTTCATTATATACTTGGAAATGATGTTGGATGTATAATCCAATGGTGTGAGATATGCAAGCGAAGGAACTGACAGAGAAACGCTGCGGAAGGTGCGGGCATGAATGGACAAGCGGAATTGACATGCCTGCAAGGTGCCCTCACTGCGGCACTTATCACTGGTACGGCGAATCCACATCCTACAGCTGTTTCGTTTGCGGACACACTTGGTTCTCCCGCACTACTAGGACGCCTATGAGGTGCCCGAAATGCAAAACACGTTCTTGGCAGAACGGACCCCGGAGGTTCAACCCCAAGAGCATCGACACCGAGGATAGCAATGTCAAGACGATCATCGACATGTACCTTCACGGAAAGGGCTGCGTATCGATCGCCATGAGTACCGGTGTAGCGCTGTCCAGCGTCATCGATGTGGTTAAGATAGCCGTATGCGACGGCCGTCAACCCAGGATGTAAATCCGCAAATCAAAAAAGAATAATCTCCCCGGAAAAACCGGGGAATTAATGTTTTCACTCCAGTCTCTGGAGCATCTTCACGACAGCATCGACGACATCTCTGCCCTTCTCGATCCTGTCCATTGCCTGGAGCTCGGTCATTCCGGGTCCGGTGACACCGAATCCGACGGGCTTTCCGTACTCCAGTCCGAGATCCATGATCTTCCTTGATGCCTGTGAGATCACGACCTCATCGTGCTTGGTCTCTCCGGTGATGACTGCACCGAGCGTGATGACAGCATCGATGTCCTTCATCTCCAGGAGCTTCTTCGTCGCCATAGGGATCTCGAAGCATCCGGGGACCTTGATCTGCTTAGTGATCTCGACTCCCAGGAAATCCGCCTCGGCCTTGGCCCTCTCCAGCATGAGCGATGTGACCTCGTAGTTGAACTCAGCGATCACTGCTCCGATCTTGTACTTTTTCATCTCTATCACCTATATCTAACGGGACCTTTGTCGGCGAATCCCTGCCTAAGACCTGTACCTGCCCTCTTCGTCAGACTCTCGGGGCGGAACAGTAGATCGTAAACGTTGAGCGCGTGCTCCCTGGCCCTACTGTCTGCAAGGAAGGCTAGCTCCGCGTCATCCTTGGCCTCGTCCTCATGGACGAAGACCTCTATGATGTGCTTGTTCGTCATCAGCTGCGCACGAATCAGGCCTGTAGAGGCCTCGTGTGCGCACATCTTGTCCTTCTGCATCGGCCCAGGCATTCCCAGGGCCATGACGATATCGCAATTCTGCTCCTCGATGAGCTTCTTGCATGCGACAGGCAGATCCTTCACACCGGGCACAGTGTACCTTACGATCCTGAAACCAGTGCCTGCATGCTGCAGCTCGTCTATGGCTGAGTGCCCCATATCGTACCTTGCGAACGTGGTGTCCGCGATGCCGATGATCTTCATTGGGAACCCATCTCCCTTATCTTGGCGACAATGCGCCTGGTGGCGTTGAGGTCGTCGGCGCACTCGTTGGCCCTCACGACCTTTATGTTCCCCATACCTTTGGATTCGAGCTGGGCCTGGAGATCCTTCTCGTCGAACCTCTGGTCATATCCAAGGACTATGACGTCCGGCTTCACCTTGGCGACGGTTTCGAATATGTCGCCCTGACCGCCGACGATGGCCTCATCGACAGGCTTCAGAGAACCGACTATCATCGCCCTCATAGCCTCGGGGGTCACAGGCTCATGCTTGTTCTTCCTCACCGTGGAGTCGCTGGCGACGACCACCGTCAGGTGATCTCCCATGGCCTTGGCCTGGTTGAGGTATGATATGTGACCCGGATGAATGAGATCGAACACTCCTGAGGCCATTACTCTTGTCATTTCAAAGCTCCGGATGATCCTTCTTGAACTCTTTCCACTTCTCGATGACCTCATCGCCATCGATGATCTGGATTCCATGGGCGTCCGCATATTCCTTGACACTGGCCTTGGGTCTCGAGCCGAAATCGTCCCCCATCATCTCACAGATGGTTGCAGACGGCTTCACTCCCGCCATGTACATCAGGGCGGTGCACAGTTCAGTGTGGCCGAAACGGGACTCGAGGATCTTCTCCGAGGTATTCAGGAGGTGGATGTGCCCCGGTGCCCTGAAGTTCACTCCGATCTCCTTCTTTATTTCCTCGATGGGTTTTCCGGAGAACAGGATGTTGGCGTACTCACTGGCGGTCAAGGCACGGTCCTTGTCTGTGATTCCCGTATAGGTCTTCCTGTGGTTGATCGTCAGACCGAAGGACGACTTGGTCCTGTCATAGGGGATGTCCGTAGGCGCCATAGCCCTGAGGAGCGGGTACTTCTCGCAATCGTCCCAATAAACGTCGGACATGAAGGGCAGCCCCACATCCATCGCGGTCTTGTAGGGCGTCGTCACGCATATGAGCCCTCCTGCATCCTTCCTCATCATCTGGATGATCTCAGGGGTCACGAACTGTGAGGCGACTGTGAGGTCGCATTCCCTCTCCCTATCGTCGAAATCGTAGACGAGGATCGGTTTTCCTTTTCTGATATCCTCAAGGATACTCTCGAATTCCATATGAACACTACGGTTTGAATCTTTGGAGGCTTTAATATAGGGTGGGCATCTACAATTATTTTGGTAGAATAATTCAAATCTACTCATTTTTTGATAAATGTTCGACAATAGCTGACAAAACGGAGCTGTTCTGGACCTTATTTAAACGGAAGTTAGTTATTATCCCCACCTCAATACGGTCAGACGATAACATGGCACTAGAGGACGCCAAATTCATCAGAAACAACGTCAAGGCCCACAACAAGTGGTTCGAGGAGTGCATCCCCATGATCGCATCCGAGAACCTGATGAGCCCTCTGGCAAAGGAGATGCTGATCTCAGACTTCGCAGACAGGTACGCAGAAGGCCTACCTGGCAAGCGCTACTATCAGGGAAACATCTACGTTGACAAGGTAGAACTGAGAGTGCTCGAACTGGCCAAGAAGGTGTTTGAGTGTGGATTCGCTGACGTCAGGCCTATATCCGGTACGGTCGCAAACATGGCGGTCCTCATGGCATTCGCCAAGCCTGGAGATATCATAACAACCTGCTCTCTGGACCAGGGTGCGCACATCTCCACTTGCGAATTCGGTGCTTTCGGACAGAGGGGAGTTCACTCGGTCAACTACCCGTGGAACGAGTACGACATGAACCTGGATGTCGACGGAACCATCAAGGTGCTCAAGGCAGCCAAGCCCAAGGTCGCACAGTTCGGTCTCTCCGTCTTCCTGTTCCCCCCACCGCTCAAAGAGCTCGAGGACACGTTCAACGAGATCGACTGCCTCGTTTGGGAGGACTGCGCGCACGTCCTCGGACTCATAGCCGGAAAGAAATTCCAGGACCCCTTCAAGGAAGGAGTCAACATCATCTCCGCTTCCACCCACAAGACGTTCCCCGGACCTAACCACGGAATCCTCCTGGGCCAGAACATCACTGAGGAGGAGCAGAGCAAGCTTCAGCACGCAGCATTCCCCGGAGTCACCTCCAGCCACCACCTCCATGCGATGGCCGCTTTGGGAATCACGCTTGCAGAGATGGAGGTCTTCGCGAAGGATTACGCAGCACAGGCATGCAAGAACGCACGTACTCTCGGTGAGGCCCTCTACGAGCTCGGAGTACCTGTACTGTGCCCGGACCACGGATTCACTAGATCCCACGCAATCGCCGTCGACGTGTCTGAATTCGGCGGTGGAAAGAAGTGCGCCCAGCTCCTCGAGGATGCCAACCTGATCTGTAACAAGAACATGCTCCCCAAGGACACCAGCGCCGTCAACCCGTCAGGACTGAGGCTCGGATCACAGGAGATGACCCGTCTCGGAATGAAGGAGAGCGAGATGATGGAGGTCGCCGAACTCATCGCCAGGGTCGTCAAGAAGAAAGAGGATCCCGCGAAGGTGAAGGAGGACGTCAAGGAGCTCAAGAAGAACTTCACCACCATCCAGTACTGCTTCAATGCGGGCGAGCCTGCATACAGCTACCACGACCTCGTGGACTTCTGAAACCATCAAACCAGGCAGGGAGCCCCTGCCTGGACTTATCATTCAGTCAGTCTTTGGAATTCAGAGTGCTTTTTTTAATAATGCCAAGCCCATACAGGCTACGATGACATCTGACAACCGCGAGGACTACCTCATCAGCATCCTGAGGCTGAGCGATGGCGACAGGAACGTCAAGACTACCGAGCTTGCCTCGTTCATGAACGTTTCCCCCGCGAGCGTCACCGAGATGACCAAGACATTGGCCAACGACGGCCTGGTCATCTACGAGAGATACAAGGGCATCCGCCTTTCCGAAGAGGGAGCGACCGTTGCCCGTCAGCTCCGTAAAAAGCACCATGTCATCGAGCACCTTCTGACAGATTGTCTCGGAATGGATCATCAGGATGCTCACGACGAGGCCCACAAGATAGAGCATTCCATATCTGACAACACCAGCATCAGGATCTGCAACATGATCGGCAACCCTGTCGATGAGGACTGCGCCTACTGCTCCGAGCCCTGCAAGCGCTACAGTCAGGGATCCACCAATATCGTCCAGTTGAACAAGATGGCGAAGAACAAGGCCGGATCCATCGCATACATCAAGAGCGAAGACAGCGAGACCATCCGCAGGCTCAACTCTATCGGATTCGTTCCAGGAAGAGAAATCAAGATCGAATCGATACTGCAGGACGGCGGCGACAGGGTCGTGAAAATCGGCGACAACATGATCGCCCTGAGTTACGACCTTGCTTCTGCGGTTTTCGTAGACGTGGTCTGATCCGATTTTATCTAGCTTTAGCTGATAGCTTTTATTTTAGCGAAATCAGCATTACTGGCTCAGATAGTATTTAAAAATGTTCTAAACCATACCCTTTTTAATATTAAGAGGGTGGGAACCTGCAACTCGATATTACATCATCGAAAAAGTGCCTCAAAGGCACTCTAGCATTAGCGGTTATCGCATTCGCCTTGATTGCTGCAGTTGTACCTTCTGCTTCCGTTTCAGAAGATGTTGATGCAGTAGCAAGCGGCATCGAAGGAACGGCTCTCAAGTGGGAAGTAAGTACAACAAATCAGCTGAGCGTTTGGGTCGATGCTTCATCGTCATCCACGGTGACTTCGATCCCAAACTATACTGACAGTCAGACTAGGCCTTGGTACACGGCATACAAAGACACTGCAACCAGCATATCCATCGGAACTGGTGTCACGGGCGTCGGAAACAATGCATTCAATGGCATGAACGCAGTGACGGAAGTTACATTCCCCAGCAGCATCGCCACCATTGGAAATAACGCGTTTGCCAAATGTACAGCGCTTAGAACCGTCACATTTGTGGCCACGAGCGATAACGTAACAATCGGAGAGTACACATTCAGTAATTGCTCTGCCCTCAACAGCATCAATCTGAACACAGCAACCCTGACAGGTCTGGGAAGTGGAGCTTTCTACAACTGCATATCGCTTGATCAGATTACTATCCCCTCGGGCATATCAGCACTGCCCGCAGATCTTTTTGAGGGTTGTTCGAATCTCAAAAACGTATACCTGCCGACCGGAATCACAACCATAGGTAACCACGCATTCTCTGGATGTACAAAGATCTCCCAGATCAACTTTGGTAGCGTGCTTGCAACGATCTACCCCAGCACATTCGCGGGAATCAAATTCATGTCCAGCACTGGAGAGGTCGAACAGACAGTTGCCAACCTGAAGGGAAAAACCTGGATGGGATCCGGTGATGGAAAATTGTATGCTTCCGGTTCTACTGGAGAGTTCATTATCACATTCAATGCACAGGGAGGAGTATCCTCTGCTTCCACTATGGCGACCGTGGGAGGCAAACTACCTTCCCTGCCTACCGCCACTTACGGCACCAAGCACTTCGACGGATGGTTCATGACCAGCACAGGCGGATCCATCATCTCTACTTCCACCGTATTCACCGAGAACAAGACTGTCTATGCTCTCTGGGATACAGCGAAATCAGTAACCGGTGTAACACTCGACAAAGAATCGGCAACCGTCAACATGGGCGGTTCCCTTAAACTGAACGCAACTGTTTCACCTGCGGATGCCACTGATCCATCAGTCGTATGGAGCAGCAGCGACAATACAGTCGCCACCGTAGATAACAGCGGAAATGTGACTCCGGTAAAGACCGGAACGGCCAGAATCACCGTCACAACTAACGACGGCGGAAAGACCGCTACCTGCGATGTAACTGTCCAGCATGTGCCCATCGAAAGCGTGACTCTGAACAAGACGACCGCGATCCTTTCAGTAGGGGACACAGTAACTCTGACGCCGACCGTAACTCCCACCACTGCCGATGTCAAGACAGTCACATGGGAGAGCAGCGCAACTACCATAGCGACCGTGGATCAGAACGGAGTCGTTACAGCTGTCGCCGCAGGTACCGCAACAATCACCGTCAAGACCGTTGTCAGTGAAAAGACCGCGACATGCACCGTCACGGTAGCTACCAAAAGGGTCACAGGACTTACAATGGATGCCACCGCTAGCATGAACACGGGCGGAAAGCTCACACTGTCTGCTGTGATTGCCCCTGCCGATGCAGATGTGAAGACCATCAACTGGTCCAGCAGCAATACGGACATCGCTACAGTCGATAGCAACGGACAGATTACAGCTCTGAAGGCTGGCGAGGTTATCATCACTGCCGAGACCGTCGACGGAGGATTCACCAAAACCTGCACAGTTACCATCACTGACAGCGTCTTGAGCTCCACCACCATAATCATCATAGTGGTCATCGTAGTGGCGCTGATCGCAATCGGAGCTGTGTTCTACCTCAAGAAATCCGGAACCCTCGGAGGCTCCGGAGGCTTTGGCGGAAAGAAGAAGAACGGTGGCAACGGTAAAACCGGAGTCACCCCTCTCAGACCGATCAACAAGCCTTGAAACCTAAAAACCGGGGGCGATCCCCCGGCTATTTTTTTGTTAAGAACCCGTCGATGACGGGATTGAAAATTATCAGCGGTGAGAGAAGATCATCGATACGGACTTCTGATCCTTCTTCTCGACCCTGACGAAACCGATCCTCTCCAGCTGGACCATATCATTGGCCTCTGCGGAGATCGCGGTCTCGATCTTTCCGTTGAGTACATTGCCGTCAGGCATGACAAGAGATGCATCAAGACCGTCAGCGCCTACCCACTGGACTGCACGTACGCCCTTCTTGAGGATCGATACATCGTTTCCATTGTACTTGGCGGGCTTTCCGAACTGCAGATTGCAGAGATCCTTGAGCCTGATCTGGCCGTCCTTCTCGAACAGTGCATAATCCTCTGCCGCAAGGCAAACGGTCCTGGGCGAAGCGATCCTGTAACCCCTGTTGCCCCTCTCGGGATGGTCGGGATGCTTGGGTGCGACTCCGTCGATCACATCGATTCCGTCGATATCGAACGAGACCGGGTCGCTGACGAAGAAGTATCTGTTGGCATCGGTGTCGATGATGTCCCTGTTCATTCCGTACAGGTTCTGCCAGGAGAACTCTATGTCCACAGGTTTGATTCCGGATTCCACCCAGTATCTCCTGATGGCCTCCGGCCTTATTCCGCGCCTCTTCATGGCCCTGACGGTTCCGGTCCTGACATCGTCCCATCCGGTGTACTCTCCGTCCTTGATGCTCTGCTTGATGATCGATGTCTTCAGAACGGTGTCAGGGATGTTGACGAGACCGTAATGGTAGTACTCGGGCTTCTTCCATCCGAAGTAGTCGAAGATGTACTCCTGCCTGAATGTGTTGTTGAGATGGTCCTTTCCCCTGATGACATGCGTCATTCCCATCTCATGGTCATCGATGGCCACTGAGAGGTTCATCATGGGGTAAGCGATGTACTTCTGTCCGGTACGGGGATGGGGGGTCCTTACGAGCCTGAGTGCGACGAAATCCCTGACCGCAGGGTTGGGATGGCAGATGTCGGTCTTTACAACAACGACCGCCTCTCCGTCCTGGTAATCGCCGGCGAGGAACTTGTCGTACCTGTCCAGCTGCGTCTCCACAGGAAGGTCGTGGCAGGGGCACTTCTGCTTGTTCTCCTTCTTCTTCCTCCAGTCGTCACCGTCGCATGTGCAGACGTATGCGTGGCCCATCTCGAGGAGCTTCCTGGTGTAATCGTAGTACATCTCAAACCTGTCCGACTGGATGTACTGCTTGTTGCACTTCACGCCGAGCCAGTCGAGATCCTCCGGGATCATATCGTAGGCGTCGGGATCGATCTTCTCAGGATTGGTGTCCTCGAACCTGAGGATGAGGTCTCCGCCGTACCTCTTGACATACTCATCGTTGAGGATGGAGACACGGGTATGACCGATGTGAAGAGGTCCAGAAGGTCCGGGGGCGATACGCATCACGACCTTGCCGTTCACGTTCTCCAGGTCAGGGAGCTCGTATTTCCTCTCCTTCTTCTCCTTCACGAGCAGTGATGAGTCTATCTCCTCAAGGGCCTTCTTCTGTGCCTCGAAACCCATCTTGTTGACATCTTCCACGATCTGGTTGATTAAGGGTGTGATCTCTCCTGCCTTAGGCCTGAGCTCCGGGCAACTGCCCAGGATCTTTCCCACGACGGCTTTCGGATTGGCTGTACCTTTGAAGAACACCGCATTCTGCAGTGCGAATTTTCTGATCGTCTGCTCGATCTCGTCGGACATGGGACTTCCGAATCTTTAGGCAGTATATAGATATCATCGCGGGCGCGCCCGTTAGGGAAAGAACAGCAGGGATTCCAGCGGGATTAGTTTCGTTCTAACGGGCAAAGGAAAGAATTAAGCCCGACCGACCTATTATGTGGCAAGCTCAAGGAAGTGAGAACATGGGTCTTATGGATCAGCTCAAACAAGGTTTCGACAAGGTAGATGACAAACTCGAAACGGTTGTCGATGGCGGAAAAGCAGAAGTCGACATCAACAAGGAAGAAGTCAAGATAGTCGAGAACACCCGTGACATCGGAAAGAAGATGGTCGAGGCGATGGACAACGGCTTGACCGTGGAAGATGAATCCATCAAGGAACTCTACAACAAGATTCTCGAGTCCCGCAAGAAGATCGAGGAGCTCAAGGGCCAACAGGAAGAGTACAAGAAGAAACTCAACGAATGAATGGGGGACATCCCCCAAACATCCTTTTCATTCGGCAAAAGTCGGACTCTAAGTTATTATTTTGAAACGCCATCCCCCTCTCCATGTCTGTCAAAGATTCGCTTTTCGGCGAAATCAAAACCGTCGAGTCACACATCGATCCCGACAAGGGAGATGCCACAGCCAAACTCTTGGAGGACCAGAACGCCACATATGTCTTCGAAGACCTCAACGGAGGAAGGGCCGCAGGCAACATATTCTCCACCAGAGAGAAGATCGCAAAGGCGCTGAACATCCCCAAGGAGGACATCGTCACACATCTCCTGGATGCCGTCAACTCTCCTAAGGGATGCGAGACCGTCGACAACCCGGTGTTCAAGGAGTGCACAGTCCCTACGGACCTCATGAAGCTCCCTATCCCGAAATACTTCCCGGGCGACGGAGGACGCTATGTGACATCTGGCGTGATAGTGACCGACTACGGAGGGAAGAAGAACGTTTCCTTCCACCGCATGATGATTATGGATGACAGACATATCGCGGTCAGGTTGGTTCCCAGGCATCTCTTCACGATATTCAACATGGCGAAGGAGAAAGGCGAGGAGCTGAAGATCTCCATCTGCATCGGTGCCCAGGCAGAGGTCCTGCTGGCAGCTGCGACTTCGATGGACTTCGGAGCAGACGAGCTCGAGGTCGCATCGGCCATGTGCATCAAAGGCCATGGAAGCCCGCTCAAGGTGGGAAAGTGCGACAACGGCATACTTGTGCCCGCAGACACGGATTACGTTCTCGAAGGAAGGATCACGCTGAAGGAGACCAAGGAAGGCCCCTTCGTCGACATCACCGGAACATACGACTTCGAGAGGCAGCAGCCGGTCATCGAGATTGACAAGATCTGGACCTGCAAGGATCCCGTATTCCATCTCCTGCTTCCCGGAGGATATGAGCACTTCATGCTCATGGGCCTTCCCAGGGAACCGATGATCCTCAAGACCGTCAGACAGGCGGTACCTAGGGTCAAGAACGTCCGTCTGACGGAAGGCGGATGCTGCTGGCTTAACGGAGTGGTCTCCATCAAGAAGAACAAAGAAGGGGACGGCGTCAATGCCATTTTGGCGGCGTTCACAGGGCACCCGTCCATGAAGAGCGTCATCATTGTCGATGATGACGTGGACATCTTCAACGACCGTGAGGTCGAATGGGCAGTGGCCACCAGGATGCAGGCGGACAGGATCATCAAGATCCCCGGAGCGGCAGGATCCTCGCTGGACCCGAGCTCCCACGGCAAGACCACATGGAAGGTCGGCTACGATGCTACCATCCCGATGGATGCCGATAGGTCCCTGTTCGAAAAGATTAAATTGTGACCTGTGGACAAAATCGGGGTCGCAATCTATAGAGCCTAGAAAGCTGACGATAGGTCAAATATTCGCATCCCGAATCATTCCCGCAGACCATGAAAATGGCTGCGGGTGATGAATGATGAATAAAACAATGGCTTTGATAGCCGTGGTCCTAAGCATGGTCACGGCATTCTATCTGGTCGGCATGGATGTCACTGATGGTGCGGTCCCTTCAGGGTCAATGACCATCACGGATGCGGATAGCAACACCTATGCCGATTCGGATCTGACCAGCACCGTGATCTACATAGACTGCGCAAGTGTCTGCGATGATGCCTTCAAAGGTTGCACCACAATTACCAAGGTATACCTCAGCGGCAACGTCAAGACGATAGGCAACAGCGCTTTCGAGGGATGCACGAGTATGACGTACATCGAAGGTACGGAGCTCACCTCCATCGGAGATTATGCGTTCAAACAATCCAAATTGAAGACGGCTGATTTCTCCAGCAAACTCACATCGATAGGCGCGTATGCCTTCGAGAGATGCAACTACCTGACCGAACCCCTGCTCACAGGCACCGGGGTGACGGCCATAGGAGAAGGCGTATTCAAGAACAGCGGCGTGCTGGTAGAGGACCTGAGGAACGTGACGAGTATAACAGACTCCGCATTCTCCGGATCCAGCCTGGTAGGTCAGATAATCAACAAGAATCAGACTGTCAAGGTAGCCGGTGTCGCCTCTATAGTCCTCACCGGTTTCACTCCCGGCACCATATTGTACACATCAATCAACAATAACCACAAGCTTCTTCTCGAAGCTCCTTCCGGTACGACGCTGACCTTTACTGACAGCAACGGGATAACAGAAGTGATGAGTTCGTTCCAGGGTCTGGCGGCTATGAACAGGGGATGCAGCATACCGCTCAACGGGGAGGACATCGAGATCACACCTCGCGTTACGACGATACACTTCAACCCCGTGCTGAACATGGCTGATGTGACGCACATCAGCGGTTCCGGCACATACACTATCCCGGCACCTTCTATTGGAGCGGGGATGCTGGAGAAATGGGTGATCGGTAACGGTACCGATGCGGTCACTACGATAAAGGAGACCGATTTCCAGACACTTGATAGGGAGTTCACGCTCAATCCTGTGTTCGCCACCAGGCATGTCTCCTACAGCCACACCCAGGTATCAGGAACAGCTGCAGCTTCGTCACTGCCTACAGGCATGGACTTTACCGTTGGTGACGCCTATGTCGCTCTGGATGACATGGAAGGATACGAGTTCTCCGGATGGGAGGTGAACGGCGTGTTCTTCGGTGCCGGAGATGCGATCACCACGTACTCCGACCATACAGCGATTAGCGTATGGAATTCGACCACCTGCTCTCTGAATATCATGTCTGCGGACGGAAACGTATCATCCACCCGGACACTGTCCCCAGGCACAACTGTATCGCTGTCCTCACTCTCGGTGACCGAACCAGAGAGCAAGAGGCTGCTCGGATGGAGCCTCACTGAAAACGGGACCGTTCTGACCTCAGACCCGACGATCAGTTCTGATTCATCCCTGTACCCGATATTCGAGGACAGGACGGAGTGGACGGTCAGATTCATGGATGGGCCAGAAGTGCTGGACACTATAACCGGATACGACGGCAGATCGATCGTCATAACGGTGAACAATCCTTCCGCGGAAGGGAAGACCTTCCAGGGATGGCTGGCAGAGGAAATAGGAACGAAATACTACAAGAACGACACCGTCCCGCTCAGCGGAGATGTATACCTGAATGCGGTTTGGGGAAATGTCATGCTCCGCCTCTCCTATCACCATGTGTACTTGGAGAACAGCAGCGTCGCGTGGGGGACCGTGGTCACTGTAGGGACGAACAATGCGGTGAAGGAGGGCTTCTCACTCACGGGATGGTCGAGGACCCTCAACGGTGCAGCGGAGGTCGGGGATGGAAGCTCTCTGCAGATCACAGCCGATACCGACCTGTATGCAGTCTGGACTGAGAACGGGAGATACACTGTTACGTTGCATTACTACAACGGCAGGACCACATCCACATCTGTCAGCCCCGGAGAATCTTACACCGTTCCCAACGGAATGGCCAGAGAACAGGCGACCTTCAACGGATGGTCACTGACTTCGGGAGGCGATTCCAACTATGTCGCGGGAGACACCATCGCCGTCAACAGAAGCATAGACCTCTATGACGTATGGACCGTACGGTCCTCATCCGTTGCAGCCCAGACAGAGATTTCAGAGACTCCTGTAATGCCGCAGAGCGCGGTCATCACCACGGTATCCCTGAGATTGATGGATGGCAGGACAACCCTGAGCAACACCAATGTCCAATCCGGCTCGGACTATCAGCTGAGCTCCGTGTTCGTCCCCGAGAAGGAAGGGTACCGTTTGCTGGGATGGAGCAGCGACAGCACAGCTGAGATTGCCGAATACTCCATCAATGACGCGGTCGCACCCTCTCAGAACACCATCCTCTATACCGTTTGGGAGAGGATGATGCAACTGACGCTGCATGACGGCAGCAATGTCGAGAGCGAGTACCATCCGATGAACGAAACCGTGCAGCTGGATGAACTGGAGAAAGAGGGTTACGCCTTCAAGGGATGGAGCACAGAAGCTGACGGGGAGATCGTGGACGACATGCTCCGGATAGATTCCGATATTGAGCTCTATGCCGTATGGGAGCCTCTTGGATCCAGCATGGTGGTCGTACCCGATTCCGACGATGGATTGCCGGTGTTCAGCGATACGCCCTCCGAAGGGGTCAGCAAAGGAACCTTGACGATAGGCGCTGCCGCGATAGTTGCGGTCGTTATATCGACTGTCCTCGTGATGCATATCCGTAGGGCTTGAAGACGTTATCCTGGCTGGTCCAGGATACCATGCAAACGCTTTATACCCCCATTCCCTAGGGGACGCTGAGCGATATGGCAGCGATCAGACTGGGTAAGAACCACCTTAGGTGGTGCTTTGAATGCAACCTCCCCATCATGGAGAAGGAGAAATGCCCGGTCTGCGGATCTGCCACGGAAGAAGTCGTTCTCACGCCCCCCGGGGATTCAAGACCCGCCTTCCAGCATGACATTGATCTTCTCAGGAGCATCCTGGATCGCGATTACGGACAGGGATGCGGCATGGCAGTCATCCCTGACGGACATGTGGTTATCCTGAGCAAGGCCCCGTCCCTGGACAGGATGGATGAGGTCGTCATCGACGGTGCTGTCATAGCATCGTTCAGATACGACATGGGATCAGGATGGAAGTTCGTTGCCAGGATGCAGGGCGCATACCGCATCGGGAAGAATTACTCCAAAGGATACGTCGTATGCGATCCCGAGGCCGTTCCGTTCATCAGGGAGAGCAAGAACCTCATGGCGCCTGGAGTGGTCGATGCTGATCCCGATATCAAGTTCGGTGACGAGATAATCATCGTCACACCAGACAGGGAGGTCATCGCCACCGGAATGGCGAAGATGACAGGTCCTGAGATGGTTGAATCCACTAAAGGTGTGGCTGTCAGGACCAGATGGTACAGACCAGAAGAGTTCCGCGACCTCACCGACAAGCCCAACTCATGGGATGCAGCGGTCAAAGCTAACGAAGGGGTCATCCAGAGAAGAGTCGAAGAGGCCACGAGTTTCATCAAGAAAACCATCGAGAAGAACGACCTTCCCGCCATGGTCTCGTTCTCCGGAGGCAAGGACAGCCTCGCATCGCTTTTGCTCACGCTGGATGCCGGATTGAAGCTTCCGGTTCTGTTCGTCGACACGGGTCTCGAATTCGACGAGACCGTACAGCATGTCCACGAGGTCTGCGAGAGGCACGGCCTCGAACTGATCGAGGAGAAGGCTCCCACAGATGCCTTCTTCGGTAACCTGGTGTACTTCGGACCTCCTGCTAAGGACTACAGATGGTGCTGCAAGACCAACAAGCTCGGCCCCACCGTGGGCGCTATCAACAAACACTATCCCGACGGTGTCCTGTCTTTCATCGGCCAGAGGAAATACGAATCTGAACAGAGGAACTCCAAACCTAGGGTCTGGAGGAACCCCTGGACTCCGGGACAGGTAGGAGCGTCCCCGATCCAGAACTGGAGCGCTATGCACGTATGGCTTTACATCTTCTACAAGAAAGAGCCCTACAACGTATGGTACACCAGAGGATTGGACAGGATAGGCTGCTTCCTATGCCCAGCCTCGGACCTTGCAGAATTCGATGCGGTCAAGGGCAACAGCAAAAGATGGGATGAGTGGGACAAGTACCTGGACGAGTACATGAACGACCGCGGCCTCCCCAAGGAATGGAAGGAGTACGGTCTTTGGAGGTGGAAGAGCGCCCCCAACTCGATCAAGGAGGAAGTCCAGAGGGTCTCAGGAAAGGAGGTATCGGAATTGACCAAACAGACTAAGGCGCCCGAGAAGGGCCCCATAACGATCAAGGTGCAGGACGGTTACTCCCCCTGCGTCATCGGATACAGCATCGAGGCAGCGCTATCCAGACCGATCGACCTGGAGAAGGTCCGTCCGTTCTGCCACGCCATAACCTGGATCGTCCCCGACAAAGTGGAGGGCGACTACCTGGAGCTCGGCGGGGCCACCCTTTACGCGGAAGGATCCATCATCAGCAAGTCCGGATCCGAACTCGATGCGAGGAGAACGATAGACCACGTCTTCCAGCTGATCATGCGCGGAGAGCAGTGCGTAGGATGCGGACTGTGCGCTGCCAGATGCAGACCTAAAGCCCTCTACATGGAGGACGGAAAGGTCCACATACACGAAGACGAATGCATATTCTGCAGAGAATGTTTCGGACCATGCCCCTCGGTGAACTTTGCCAGGGGAGAGGAGTTCGAGCAGTGAATGTGACATGAAGCTTACCGCCCACACATCAGATATTTGGGTCTCCGAACCGACCGTGATGATGCACTCCGAGGACTGCCTGAAGCTCGGTGTCGGACCTGAAGACCGCGTACGTATCACCAGCAACCGTTCAGTGGTCACATCCGTCGTCATCACGGACACGTACATCCAGAAAGGCGTAGTCATGATGCCTGCGACCTTCATGAAGAAATGCGATGCGGAGGACGGAGACGAGGTGGAGGTCGTTTACTCCCCGATGCCGGAATCCGCCCGTTCCATACGCAAGAAAATCAATGGTGGAAAACTGGACAGGGAGGAGATAGACTCCATCGTCCAGGATATCATGGACGGAGACCTTTCTGAGAAGGAGATAATCGCCTTCGTCTCATCATTCAACGTCAACAATTCGGACCTCTCTGAGGTAGCTTATCTGACCAGATCGATGGCGGCCACAGGCACCACGGTCGACCTCGGTTCCAAGACCGTTTTTGACTTCCACAGTCTGGGAGGGGTTCCTGGAAACAAGATCACCCCCATAGTAGTTTCAATTGTGGCCAGCAGTGGAATGATCATTCCCAAATTCTCATCGCGTTCCATAAGCAGCGCTTGCGGAACATCCGATTACGTCGATACATTCTGCGACGTAGAACTCAATGACGAGGAACTGAAATCCGCTATGGCAAAGACCGGCGGAGTATTCGCCTGCGGTAACAAAGACTACGCTCCAGTCGGCGACTTCATCATCAAGGCCGAGCGTCCCATGGGGATCGACCCCAGACCGACCATGATGGCATCCATCATGAGCAAGAAGGTCGCCATAGGCACCACGCATCTTCTCACAGATATCCCGACCGGAAAGGGAGCCAAGGTCCCTGATATGGAGACCGCGGAGAGTCTGGCCAAAGATATGATCGACCTCGGTACGATCCTGGGGATGCATGTGGAGTGCGCGATCACCTATGCGGACCAGCCGATCGGCAGCTGCATCGGCCCCATCCTGGAGGCCAAGGAGTGCATCAAGGTACTCGAGGACAGGACTGTCGAAGGATCGGTTGCAGAGAAGGCCTGCGGCATCGCGGGCATACTGATGGAGATGAAGGGCTGCAGGGACGGAAGAGCTATGGCCGAGGAGATCCTCAGATCCGGTCGCGCCCACAGGAAATTCCTGGAGATCGTTGAGGCACAGAAGGGCCGCCCGGATCTGAAATCAGACGACCTGTCCCCTGGAAAGTTCGTCAAGGATGTCCATGCCAAGAGGAACGGCCGTGTCCAGTTCGTCGACAATTCAAGTATGGTGGCGATAGCGAAAGGAGCAGGAGCACCTGCGGACCTGGGGGCCGGCATAGAGATACTTCACAAGATCGGTGATGAGGTCAAGGAAGGCGATGTCCTGTTCCGCATCTATGCGGAGAACGAATCCAAACTCAACCGCGCCATCGATTCGGCAAGATCGCGCCGTCCAATGGAGGTCAGGGACCGTCCTGTGTCCAGCGTACCATCGGACATCATCCTCAGGAGAATACCTTCCAAAGAGATTCTGGACCTTATCCGCTACAGAGATCAGCAATCCTCTTGTTGAAATCCGTCGGAATCGCCCATCAAACGTTATAATCTGAACCGTGATACACCAGTTCATGAAAGTAGACCCCGACGACCTTGCGGCGGCAATGGAGAATGATCCCGCTCTCATCGATGAGAACGACGCGATCAAATACCACACCGGACTCCAGGCAGTCAGCATGTACAGGGAGAGCCACGAGCTATGGCTGAAAGGCGAGAAGGAGAAGGCCAGAGAGATCAATTACAAGGCCCACCAGCTGACGGGATGCGACATTCACCCCGGAGCCACCATCGGAAAGAGGTTCTTCATCGACCATGCGACCGGGGTCGTCATCGGAGAGACCACCATCATCGGTGATGATGTGTCCCTCTACCAGGGAGTCACACTGGGCGGAGTCTCCACCAACAAAGGCAAGAGGCACCCCACCCTCGGTAACCACATAGTTATCGGGTGCAACGCTTCCATTCTCGGAAATATCACCATCGGGAACAACGTACGTATCGGTGCGGGTTCTGTCGTCCTCAACGATGTTCCTGACGACTGTACAGTAGTTGGAGTTCCCGGTAAAGTGGTCAGGCACAAGGGAGTCAAGGTCAATTGCGAGCTCATGCACTGCGACCTTCCGGATCCGGAAGAGGATGAGATCGTCATGCTCCGCAAGGAGATCGAGGAACTCAAGAAGCAGATCGCCGAGCTCAAGAAGTGAGTTCTAAAACAATAAGATGGCCCGCCAGCGGACTGCTGGCAGGCCGGTTTAATCATTCTGTAGCAGTTTCTTCAGCCTTGGCTGCCTTCTTCTTGTTGTTCGCGTCGACCGTGGCGGTGAACAGAACATCCGAAGAGGAGTTGAGAGCGGTCTCAAGGGAATCCTGGATGACTCCGATGATGAATCCGACTCCGACCATGTAAGCGGCCACATCGTCAGGCACTCCCAGGATGGCACAGGCCATCGGGACCAGAAGGATGGATCCTCCTGCGACTCCGGAACTACCGCATGCACAAAGCGTAGCGATGATACAGAGGACGATGGCTTGCTCGATCGGGACTGCGATTCCGATACTGTATGCCGCTGTGAGGGCCAGGATACTGATCGTGATTGCCGCACCGCACATATTGATGGCGGATCCCAGAGGGATCGACGTGGAATAGAAGTCCCTGTCGAGTTTCATCTCCTCGCAGAGTGCAAGGTTGATGGGCACGTTAGCGGCAGAACTCCTGGTGAAGAATGCGGTGATTGCGCTTCCACGGAGACAGGTGAGCAGAAGAGGATACGGATTCCTCTTTCCGGCCACTGCCACGATCAGCGGGTTGGTCACGAACATGACCAAGACCATGCTCAGTACGATGATCAGGATCAATGCCCCGTAATCGACGAACAGCTCGGGTCCGTTGTTGGACAGCGCCTCGTAGATCAATCCGAGTACTCCGAAGGGAGCGAACTGGATGAAGATCGAGATAACCTTCAACAGCATATCCGTGATGTTCTGACTCAGATCAGCGGTGTGCTTGGTCGCGATCGGTTTCATGAGGATACCGATGAGCACGGCCCAGAACAGGATACCGAGATAGTTGGTGTTGGCCAACGCATCGATGGGGTTCACCAGGATCTTCCTGATGATGCTGTCCAGGAATGCTTCGAATGTTGTTACGGCTCCTACAGGTTCCTCAGAGATGACAGGAAGCGCGACGGGCATTATGTAGAACACGACGACCGATACCGCTGCCGCTATTACGCTGCTGAGGAAATACAAAACGATAACAGATTTGAATCTGGAACCGAGACCTGTGCTCCTGGTGATCAGCGATGTGATGATGATCGCCATGATGAGGATCGGTGCCACTGACTTCAGGGACTGAACGAATGCCACTCCCAGAAGGTCTATGTAAGGGAGCCCGGGAATCAATAATCCCAAGGCGATACCTACCAGCAATCCAGCGATGATACGCAGAATAAGGCTGATAGAGGTCCATTTTTCCCAAATAGCCTTGAAATCCATGGATTGTAACGGTCTTATGCTATAATATAAACTTCCCCGTTGGCGGGTATAACAGATTCAGTATCTGGAACCATCTCCTACCGTCAAATGAGTTATGTACCTCTTTCAGGATACCACATCGATCAGATGTCTTTGATGATCCATAACACACTAACGAACTCCAAAGAGGAGTTCAAGACGATAGAACCGGGCAAGGTCAAGATGTACGTGTGCGGAGTCACCGTGTACGACGACATCCACATGGGCCATGCGAGGTGCATGATCGTGTTCGACACCGTTGTGCGCTACCTCAGATACCAGGGCTATCAGGTCACCCACGTCACCAACTTCACCGACGTGGATGACAAGATCATCAACAGGGCGGCCAAGGAGGGGATTGATCCCTTGGAGCTGTCGGCAAGATACATCGACAAGTACTTCGAGGACGCAGCCAAGCTGGGAATCAACAAGGCTGACATCTATCCTAAGGCCAGCGAGTGCATCGGAGACATCATCGAGATGGTCCAGAAGATCATCGACAACGGATTCGGCTACGTCACCAGCGACGGAAGCGTGTACTTCTCAATCGACAAGGTCAAGGACTATGGCAGGCTCGTGAAATCCAAACTCGAGGACATGTCGTCCTCTGGACGCGTCCAGATGGACGAGGAGAAGAAGAATCCCATGGATTTCGCCGTATGGAAGGCTGCCAAGCCCGGAGAGTGCTCCTGGGATTCCCCCTGGGGAAAGGGCAGGCCCGGATGGCATATCGAATGCTCTGCGATGATCGGCAGGTATCTCGGCGAGCAGATCGACATCCACGGCGGAGGCAACGACCTTATCTTCCCCCACCATGAGAACGAGATCCTCCAGACGGAAGCGGTGACGGGCAAACCCCTGGCCAACTATTGGATGCACAACGGTATGCTCCAGGTCAAGGGACACGGCATGACCAAGGAGGAGAAGATGTCCAAATCTCTTGGCAACTTCTTCACGGTCAAGGATGTCGCGGCCAAGTACGATCCGCAGACCATCAGGTTCTACTTCCTCAACACCCACTACATGAGTCCCCTTCTTTACGGAGAGGACATGCTGGAGGAGGCCAAAGCGGCGGACTCCAGGATCATCAACTGCTACAAGGATCTCAAATCCTACATCAAGACAGCTCCCGAAGGAGATGCCGAGGCAGATGACTGCTGCGACTCCATCGAGTCCTACAGGCAGGGATTCAAGGATGCCATGGACGATGACTTCAACACACGCCAGGCGATAGAGGTCATCTTCCAGATGGTGAGGGCCTTGAACAAGGCCATGAACGAGAAGACCCTTAGCAAGAAGGCAGCCGAGAGGCACCTGAAGCTCCTGGACGAGTTCAACGGTATCCTCAACATCATCCCCGCGGAAGACGGTGCCGACGACGGTACCCTGGACGATGTTATGAACATCCTCATCGACCTCCGTGCAGAGCTCAGGAAGAACAAGATGTACGATCTGGCCGACATGATCCGTGACAGGCTGAAGGATGCAGGCGTGGTCCTTGAGGATTCCAAGGACGGGGCCAAGTGGAAGAAGATCTGATATCGGATTCAGAGCTTTGCGATCTTCTTCTGGGCATCGGCCAGCAGGTCGCATGACTTGCATCTCCTACCTACGGTAGGCTCTCCGCATTTGCACATGTGCAGATTCGATGTAGTGTACTCCTTGTAGAGCATCGGACGCAGCGTATCATATGAGGACACTATGCTGTGCCTGGATCCGGGAGACCTGTCCTCCAGCTCATCCACGATGCTCCTGTACTGATTCCTCAGCGCCTCCTGCCAATATGGGCATTCGCCATCCCAGAACTCTATGTCGTTGACCAGAGCGTAGAGGAGACTCTCCTTCTCTGGGATCAATCTCAACGGAAGGAATCTCGGAATGAGCCCGGGCTGCACCCTCTCATGGGGACCCATCCTGGCAAGCCTCTCGACATCCCCTCTGACGAAGTTCATCATTATCGATTGAGCCATGTCGTCCAGATTATGTCCTGTCGCCAGATACTTGGCCCCTATCTTCCTGGCCTCATCGTTCATGAGCCTGCGGCGGAATACCCCGCAGTAAGTGCACGGGCTGCTGTCCCTCGACAGCGGCGCGATGGCATCCATTGTGACTCCCAGCTCCGAGAATGAACGCAGATGGAATTGGATGTCCGTACCTTCGCAGAACTTCCTCACGATCTCCACGCTGGGAGGACGATATCCATCTATGCCCTCATCGATGACTATGGCGTGCACGGTGACCTTGTTGCGGGGACCGAAGACATCGGAGATCAGTTTGAGAGTGACCATGCTGTCCTTCCCTCCGGACACCGCTACGGCGATGTTGTCCCCGGGATAGACCTTGATCTGCTTGCGGATCTCCCTCTTAACTCTCTTCTCGACGAATCTGGAGAAATCCTGGGCACATAGATGCATGCCGTTGTATCTGATGAAAGTCACGGCCTCGGCGTTGCACTGGTCACATTTCATAGAATTCACCGCGGCCTCCGGATTCGGAGTCTATGATCTCAGCGACCTTCGCCGCCAGTGCCTTTGAAGGGATATCCGGCAAGGAGATCAGCGTTGTCCTGCTCTTTCCGTCCGAAGAGACCTTGGTGCGAACTAGTCCGACCTTCTCGAGGTCCTGGATGTAGATCCAAAACTGGGTGTGCTTCCTGGCCGTGAGCTCGTATTCCTCGCACACGATGGCATAGGTCTTCTCTGCGGCAGTGATCGGGATGGATACGTTCTGCTTCATCGCACGGGCGACCGCCAGAAGAACGACCTTCCTATTGATGTCCAGTGTGCTGATCTTCGATTCCGATACGACGCTGTAGATCAGGGCCTTGGCGGCACGGACATTCTCCACCGTGACCTCTCCGAGGGAATCATCCTCAGCTATGACCGCAGCCTTCTCCAGCAATTCGATCACCATTCTGGCGTCGCCGTAGTCCTCTGAGCTCTCGGCTATCTGGTCGAGAGCATCATCGGATATCTTACCGGGATACAGTGCCTCATCGGCCCTCTCGGATGCGATCTGCCTGAGCTCGTCGTAGACGTACTTGTTGAACTTGACGGTCGATGCACGGCGGAATGTGGATACAGAGGCATCGTCCAATAGCGGGAATATCGATTCCTGTGAGATCAGGATCAGCGACACAGGCGCAGGTTTCTCCACCTCGTCCGATAGCCTTGTTATCTGATAGATCAGGTCGACGGTGCCCTTCTTCAGAAGGATGTCTACCTCGTCCAGGATAAGAACTATGGGCCTCTTGTTCTTCAGGAGGTGGACCTTGAGTGTGCGGGCCAGCTCCTCGTTGGAGAATCCCCTGTCCGGATGGCCTTGATCGAAATGGCGGATGAGCGTCAGCAGGACTGCGTTCTCGGAGTTGTTGCTCCTGCAGTTGATGTAGATCGTGTCCAGCTGCATGCCCTTTCCCTTACAGTACTCGGTCATCTCCTGGCAGAACTTCCTGGCGGTGACAGTCTTACCAGTTCCCACCGTACCCATCAGGAATGCGTTGCAGGCACGGCCGGATTCCACGAAGGGGCGGTATAGCTTCTCCAGCTCATGCATCTGTCCCTCCCTTTTGACCAGGTTCTTTGGAACGTAGTCATAATCGAACTTGGAAGCATCCCTGATGATGGTGGAGGATTTCTCGAACATTTTGCACCTTTCCATGGTTTGTTGCTGCTAGGAACCCACTTTGATATTGGCTCTGCCATACCTTCGCCCAATAAAATCTTTTATAAGCTCTGCTATGGGTAGATGATTCCGATGAATGAGATTTGGACGGAGAAGTACAGGCCGAAGAACCTGGACGATGTTGTCGGACAGAAGCATGTGACCGAGAGGCTCAAGGCCTATGTCGA
The DNA here is from genome assembly GCA_030168575.1 of Methanomassiliicoccales archaeon LGM-RCC1. Taxonomy (NCBI): domain Archaea; kingdom Methanobacteriati; phylum Thermoplasmatota; class Thermoplasmata; order Methanomassiliicoccales; species Methanomassiliicoccales archaeon LGM-RCC1. Next base: position 1,555,197 of record CP115555.1, read on the forward strand.
GTCCAGGAACATGCCCCATCTGCTTTTCACCGGCCCTGCCGGAACTGGGAAGACGACATGCTCTCTGGCACTGGCCAAATCCATGTTCGGGGACGAGTGGAAGGGCAACTTCATCGAACTCAACGCCTCCGACGAGAGGGGAATCGATGTGGTCCGCGGAAAGATCAAGGAGTTCGCGAGGACCGCTCCGCTCGGAGGAGCAGAATTCAAGATCATCTTCATGGATGAGGCCGATGCTCTCACATCGGATGCACAGGCCGCTCTCAGGAGGACAATGGAGAAGTTCTCAGGCATCTGCCGTTTCATCCTCTCATGCAACTATTCATCGAAGATCATCGACCCTATCCAGTCCAGGTGCGCGGTGTTCAGGTTCAAGCCCCTCACATCGGATGATGTGAAGGAGTTCCTCGAGATGATCGTGAAGAACGAGAACGTGAACATCGACGACGATGCGATGACCGGGCTCATCCACGTGGCGAGAGGGGACATGAGGCGTGCCGTCAACTCGCTCCAGGTGGCCGCATCCCTCGGAAAGAAGATCGACCTCGACGTCATCTACCAGACGACCGGAATGGCCAACCCTCAGGCGGTCAAGGAGATGATCGAGACAGCGCTCGACGGGAACTTCATCAAGGCCCGTGACATGCTGGACGACATCATGATCACCTTCGGACTCTCCGGACAGGACATCATCAAGCAGATCCATTCTACATTCTTCGACCTGAGCATCACGGATGCAGAGAAGGTCAGGTTCATGGACAAGACCGGTGAGATAGAGTTCCGTATCGTGGAAGGAAGCAACGAAAGGATTCAGCTCGAAGCCCTGCTGGCCTACCTGGTCATGCTCGGCGGAAAATCGAGATGAACTTCGGGACAAGCGTCCCTACGGCCTCTTCCAATACCTCTTGCGAGGAACACATCACCAGGATGCCGTGCTCATCTGCCAATCCGTGATCGTAGACGGCACCGGCCTTCTCCGCTATGTGCATCCCAGGTTTGAAATCCCATATCTTGTTGAGGAACCTAACGTGGACGTCTATCCTCCCGGCTGCGAGATAGGTGTAATCCACGGATGATGCTCCGAACACCTTGAATCTGGCGATGTCGGAGTAACAGTCGTGGAAGATCGCCGCCTGGGCATCCCTGAATTCCTGGGAGCGCCTGCTGAAATCCCCTGTGGAGACGAGGCACTGCTTCAACGGTCTGGGCTCGCATGTGTGGATCCTCTCGCCGTTCAGATATGCGCCGTTCTCGTCTGCGGTGAACATCTCATCGAACACCGGAAGGTAGATCGCTGAGGCCTTCGCCTCTCCGTTCTCCATGAAGCAGCCCTGGATGCCGAAGAATGGTATCCCTCTGCTGTAGTTCATGGTCCCGCCTATGGGGTCGATAGTCCAGCAGCGTTCGGAAAGCTCCTTGTCTGGATTGGTCTCCTCGGAGATGATCGTATCCTCGGGGAACGCTGCGGTTATGTCTTTGATGATGGACTGCTCCGCCAGTATATCCGAACCTGTGACGACATCGTACATGCCGATAACGGTGGATTTGTCCTTCGCTGAACGGTCGCCGTTGAGGACTATCTCCGATGCCTTCCTTATGGCATCCGTCAATACCTTGAGTTCGCCAGTCATGATAATCAGTAACGGTTGTCGAAGATACGGTTTGTCTTCTTCTCGCTTCTAGGCAGATATCCTATGTCCACGGCCTTCGGCACAACGGTGACGTTGATCTTGGCCTTGACCTTCTCGACCAGCTCCTTCTCCGCAGCCTCGCGTTCCTCACCCGTGGCCTTGGTCTCGAAGTAGACGGTGATCATATCCCTTCCCTCGAGGTGATCTATCATGATCTGATACTCGCTGGTCGCGTCCTTCATGGTCGCCAGCACCTCCTCGAACTGAGCAGGGAACATGTTGACCCCTTTGACCTTGATCATATCGTCCGTGCGTCCGATGATGATGTCTATCCTGGGGAACCTGGATCCGCATGGGCAGTCTCCTGGGATGATCCTTGTGAGGTCATGCGTCCTGTACCTGATGAGGGGTGCTCCCTCCTTCTTCAGTGTGGTGATGACCAGCTCACCTACCTCCCCGTCAGGGAGGTTCTTGCCGGTCTTCGGATCGATGATCTCGAAATAGATGTAGTCATCCCACATGTGGATACCGTTGCGGTAATCGCAGCTGATTCCGATTCCGGGGCCGTAGATCTCCGTGAGCCCGTAGATATCATAGAAGTCGACACCCAATTCCTGGGCGATGCTCTGGCGCATCTTGTCTCCCCAACGCTCGGAACCGATGATTCCCTTCTTCAAGCAAAGCTTGTCCCTGATGCCGCGCTTCTTGATCTCCTCTGAAAGGAGAAGTGCGTATGATGATGTGGCGCACAGAACGGTGGAACGGAGATCCTCCATCATGCGGAGCTGCTTCTCGGTATTGCCCGGGCCCATCGGTATGGCCATCGCGCCGAGTCTCTCGCATCCCGCCTGGAATCCTATTCCGGCGGTCCACAGACCGTATCCGGGAGTGATGTGGATGCGGTCCTTGTTGGTGACGCCTGCCATGACGTAGCAGCGCTCGAAGATGATGGCCCAATCCTCCACATCCTTCTTCGTGTAAGGGATGACCACCGGAGTGCCTGTGGTTCCCGAAGAGGAATGGATCCTGACGATGTCCTTCTCCGGCACAGCGGCGAGGCCCAGCGGATATGCCTCACGGAGATCTGCCTTGTCGGTGAAGGGGAGCTTCTCGAAGTCCTCCTGCGTCCTTATGGATTCGACGTCTATGTCCTTGTACTTCTGGGCATAGAACTTGCTGTGGGCCTTGATGGTCGACAGCTCGTTGAAGATCATCTCCTTCTGATACTCGTTCATCCTCATCTTATCTCACCGCTGTTGATCTTCTCCAGCAATTCCGTGGCTTCCTGTGAGCCGCGGTTCGCTGCCTTGGTTAACCACTTCTTTGCATTAGTTAAACTGTGTGTCATTCCGTGACCTGAAATATGCATTTTCCCAAGCTCGCACATGGCATCCTCTGAACCCAGGTCTGCCGCCTTTATCATCAGCTTGGAGGCCTTATCCGCATTATCCTGGACTCCCCTGCCCTCCAGGTACATCAGGCCCAGACGGTAGCCTGCTTTGGGGTAGCCTGCATCGAGGCATCTGCTGTAGCAATCCATCGCTTTGTCATAGTCGACGGGTATGCCCCTGCCCTCCTCGTTCATGACGCCCATCCTGTACAATGCGAGCACATTGCCCGCCTCGGCCGATTTGGAATACCAGAAGTACGCCTGCTCCCAATCCTGCTGGATGCCTTCGACGTCTGAGTACATGAATCCTAGATTGAACATCGCTCTGGCATCGCCGAGGTCCGCAGCTCTCTTGTAGAGATCCATGGCCTTCTCCAGATCGAGTCTCATACCGATTCCGTGGGCACGCATATGACCGAGGTTGCAGATGGCCTCGGCATGATCCTGATCGGCTGCCAGACCGAACCATCTGGCTGCCTCCCTGCGGTCTTGGACGACTCCATCGCCCTTGTAGAAGAGATAGCCCATGGCGACCTGTGCATCAGGATCTCCGTCCTGGGCGGCCCTGAGCACATCCTCGAATCCCGTGGAATCACCTTCTCTTGGATTTGATGAGATTCAGAAGAGCAGCGGCATCCGGATCGCCCTGCTTGGCCGCAAGGTTGAGGTACTTCTTCGCACGGATGTCGTTCTTCTTCACGTACTTGCCCTCGTAGTAGATCTTTCCGAGATAGAACTGAGCCTCGTAGTAGCCGCTCTCAGCAGAAGCCTCCAGCAGCTCCAGTCCCTCTTGGACATCCTGCTTGACACCCGAGCCGGTGACCTTGAACATCCCTAGGAACGCCATAGCAGCGGGGTGTCCTTTCTCGGCGGCCTCCGTGTACCATATGGCGGCCTCGTCGAGGTTCCTCTCCGTTCCTCTTCCCTCGTAGTAGAAGCATCCGAGACAGTACTGCGAGTTGACCTCGCCCATCTCCGCCGCTTCTTTGAACCATTTCAGAGCCATCTCGTCGCTCTGCTCGTAATAGTAACCATTGCCGTACATGCATGCCAACGCATACTGCGCGTATCCGTTGCACCTGTTTGCGGCCTCTGTGAACCAATGTGCCGCCTTCTCGTAACTCTTGGGGATCAGCTGTCCCTCGAAGCACATGTTCGCGAAGTCCACCATTCCCTGCTGGTATCCGTTCTCGCAAGACTTCTCCAACCATTTCACGGCCTGGGAAGGGTCCCTGTCGACTCCCTGACCGTATGCATAGGACATCCCGATCTGGTATTGGGCCTCGGCGTGACCCTGTTCCGCGGCCTTCTCGAACATGACGGCCGCCTTCCTGACATCGGTGTACTTCTTCTTGGGGACGATGTACATGCAACCGCAGGCGAACTGAGCATCCTTGTTTCCCGCCTCAGCCGACTTCTCGTACCATTCCAATGCCTTCTTCTCGTCAGGCTCTGTGTTGCACAATCCCTGGTCGTACATCTGACCGATACGGTACATGGCGGTGCCGTCGCCAGCATCAGCTGCCTTGGTGAGCCATTTCAGGGCGAGATCCTTGTCCTTCGGGATCCCCTTTCCCATCAGATACATGAATCCGATCTTGGCCTGTGCCTCGGAATCCCCCTGCTCAGCGCAGGCGGTGTAGAATCTGACGGCCTCCGCATGACTCTTCTTGACCTTGTCGTCCCCTTTGTCATACATCCTGAAGAGTTCCTCGGATGCTACTGTGTCCCTTTGCTCTCCCAGGAACCTCTTCGCCAGAAGACTATCCATGACCTCTGGAGGATTCCTCTCGAATTCCTTGGCGACGATCTCGGACTCTTTGGATCCCGCTGCCGCTGCGTCGATGAATCTCTTCTTGGCCGATTCCTTATCCTGGGTGACCCCGCCCTCTCCAAGATACTGGAAGAGAGCGAACAGGTATCCTGCATCCGCATCGGATGAAGCAGAAGATGCGGCCGAGGCTGCCTTGGATAGGTCGAAGGAGTCTGAATGACGGTCCATGAGGGCCCGTACTTTTAGGGACTGTTCGGAAGCCATGTGAACTTACCTGCTACTGGTTAGTAACGCGCGATATATCACGATTACGACAAGTACTGAGGATGACTCAAAGCTAGTAAGTATTCCGGAACTAGTGGCCAATCGCTTATATCGAAGGAGGAACATTTCAGCAATATGTTCTCCGACACGGATGTGATGGAGCCTCTCGAGAGGGCGAAGTTCATCATCCGCAACGGCACCGATTCGGATTATCTCGACGCATACAACATACTGATGCGCGAGTCGAAGAAGGGCAGCACGGAGGCCAATTACTACCTCGGACTCATGTACGCCAGAGGACAAGGTGTCACCAAAGACTACGAATCGGCCCGCATATGGTTCGAGAAAGGGTCAGACGGAGGCCATCCCAGTTCCAACTACTATCTGGGGATGATCTACCTCAACGGACTGCATGTTGAGAAGGACCTGGAGAAGGCCAAGGAGTATTTCCTGATGGCAGCGGGCAAAGGCGATGTGCGCGCCGAGTATGAGCTGGGGCTCCTCCATTTCAAGGATGAGGGAATCCCCAGAGACCTTGAGGTATCTGCACACTGGATGAAGCAGGCTGCAGAGCACGGTCACGTGGAGGCACAGTTCATCCTTGGACAGTTCTACAAGACAGGTGCCGGAGTCCAGAAGGATGCACCGTTGGCCGTCAAATGGCTTATGACGGCTGCGATCAACGGTCATCAGGGGGCGCAGGTGCTCCTCGGCAACATGTATCGTACTGGGGACGACGTCCCTCATGACGATGACGAAGCAGACCGCTGGTACGATATGGCGGACAGCAACAGGAATGCCGCCAGATTCTGATTTTCAAAAAAGGTGAAGGGGGTTGCCCCCCTCTGAATGGTTTTGATTCACTTGAGACCTACGATCCTTCCGTCGTCCTGAAGATCCATCCTCATGGCGGCGGGGACCTTGGGCAGACCGGGCATCAGAGTCAATGTTCCGCACTCGGGGACGATGAATCCCGCTCCTGCGGAGATGTTGATCTCCCTTACGTGGAGCTTCCATCCCTTCGGGACTCCCTTCAGGGTGGACACGTCGGACAGTGATGCTTGTGTCTTCGCGATACAGATGGGCAGCTTTCCGAATCCGTCCTTCTCGTATCCCTCGATCCTCTTGTCGACCAGCGGGTCGTATGTGACTCCGTCCGCTCCGTAGATCTTCTTGGCGATGATCTCGATCTTGTCCTTGATGGGCTGGTCGAGCTCATACAGGAACTTGAAGTCGGTCTTGGAGTTCTCGATCGTGTCAACAACTGTCTGGGCCAGTTCCTTGGCTCCCTCTCCTCCCTTGATGAATCCGTCGTTGAATGCGACGGCGACGCCCATCTTCTTGCAGTGGTCGCGGATGTAGTCCATCTGTTCCTGGGTGTCCTGTACGAAGTGGTTGATTCCAACGACCACGGGCACTCCGTAGGAGCTCATGTTCTCGATGTGCTTGTCGAGGTTGCACATTCCTTTCTCGAGGGCCTCGATTGTGAGTGTGGACTCGTCCTCGAGCACTCCTCCTCCGTGTGTCATGAGTGCCTTGACGGTAGCGACGATGACGACGCATGAGGGCCTTAGGCCGGACTCCCTGCACACGATATCCATGAACTTCTCTCCTCCCAGATCGGAAGCGAAACCAGATTCCGTTATGACATAGTCGGCAAGCTTCAACGCAGTCCTGGTGGCGATGATGGAATTGTTTCCGTGAGCGATGTTCGCGAAGGGGAATCCGTGAACGAACACGGGCTGTCCCTCGAGTGTCTGGACGAGGTTGGGGTTGATGGCATCCTTCAGAAGGACCATCATGGCTCCGACGCACTTCAGATCCTTGACAGTGACGGGCTTGTTGTCGTATGTGTATGCAACGACGATCCTCTCGAGTCTCGCCCTGAGGTCTGCACGGTCCTTGGCCAGACACAGGATGGCAGCGATTTCCGAGGCGGATGTGATGATGTAACCGGACTCGTGGGGGACTCCTCCCTTGATCTTGTCTTTTCCGAGACCTGTGACGATGTTCCTGAGCTCACGGACATTCATGTCCACGGTCTTCCTCCACACGACACGTGCAGGATCGATCTGCAGGGGGTTGTCCCTGACGAGCTCGTTGTCTACGATTGCGGACAGCAGGTTGTGAGCCGCTGCGACCGCGTGGATGTCTCCTGTGAAGTGGAGATCGATATCCCACATGGGGTAGACCTGAGCGTATCCTCCTCCTGTTGCTCCACCCTTGATTCCGAATGTAGGTCCGAGGGAAGGCTCCCTGAGCGCTCCGACGACGTTCTTGCCCAGTGCACCGAGACCCTCCATGAGTCCGATGGAAGTGACAGTCTTTCCCTCTCCGGCGGGAGTGGGTGTGATAGCGGTCACCATGACGAGCTTTCCGTCCTTTTTGTCCTTGAGCCTCTCAAGGTTCTCGATGGGTACCTTTGCGATGTACTTTCCATAAGGGCTGATGTCGTCCTCTGAGAGTCCGATCTTAGCCGCGATTTCCTTGATTGGTTTCGGTTTCGCATCATATGCGATATCGATATCTGCTTGCATGAGTGATGGCAGTTCTTTTGCGCTAATAAGGATACGCTTAACAAGGCAAAATTAGTAAGTAAATTTTGGTATTCCTAAAAATTTAAATAGAATTTAGTCATTCCTAAAATCAAGCACTGAGCCATGAGCTACATCAAAGACTGCGAGCGATTGCGGCCTTATGATGGTCCTTTGGGATCAAACACCTTACACCAACATTGCCGGTCGGGGGGCCGGCAATGACCTCAAACGATTTCATTAAAAGTGGCCTCTTGCTTCGTTTGAAGTGAAGTAAAACAAAGAGGCAAGAGGCCATGAAATTCATAGGAATTGATGTACATAAACGCATCTTCACAGCTTGTGTTTTGGATGAGAATGAGAAGGTCGTCGGAGAGATTATCGACGCAGAAACTTCTGAGAAAGGACTCGATGAATTCATCGAGCAGTATCCTCCTGAGGATTGTCGTATCGTTTTTGAGAACCTCGGAAGAGCCCATTTCGTGTTCCATTATCTTTGGGATAGGGGGTACGCGGTCGATGTAGCACATACTGGACACGGTTCGATGCAGGAAATTGCCAATTGCAATTTCAAGACCGATCGCATTGACGCATACAAGCTGGCGCTTGTTTGCAAGGACATCTGGTCAGGAAGGAAGTTCATCAGGCGTGCGCATCTGTCGAAAGACGATGTGATGAGGATGAAGGGTCTCGTTAGGATCCATAACGAATGTGCGAACATCAGGGACGAGATGTATCTCCGCATTCTTGAATATATGAGCCTTCACAACATCCCGGAACATCCGAGATACAAGGATGTCAAAGGACAGGGGTACAGCCAGTATCTTCTGGATATGAAGGATCCTGCGCTTTCAGCGATGGTGAATATGATGTGTTCTGCTATCTAGCAAGTGAATGTGGCCAATGAGGAAATCAAGAGATATGCAAGGAAATCCGAGGATGCCAGACTGCTGATGACCATCAAGGGTGTTTCGGCTTTGACAGCAGTCACGGTCGTGACTGCCATCGACGGCATCTACAGATTCGAGACCCCGGAGAAATTGGTATCCTTCTTCGGTCTGGCCGTTCCTCACAAGGAGTCCGCTCACAAGAAGCAGAAGGTGGGCGTGATCACCAAGGAAGGCGATCCGCTGGTCAGGAAGTATCTGGCCAATGTCGTAATACAGCAGAACATGTGGTGCAAGGACAGCGATCTTTCGCAATTCTTTAGGAAGAAAGCAGAATCCATGCCACATTGGAAAGCCGTAACGGCGGCGATGAGGAAGCTCACCTCCATCATCTGGGCGATGCTGACTAAGAAGCAACCTTACAAGTTCCACCCCATGATGCAATCTTGATGAAGCTCGATTTAGGCTCCGGGTACCGGAGCCAGTCCAATGAGGACAGATCGTATTCTGTCCTGAGATGAGGGAATCGGGAGGTCCGTCCGACGTGACCGCGAAGAGGTTTTGCAGGCATAGACCGCGTTCATCAAACTTAGGCAGTTCGGACAGGACCAAGGTCGACATCGTTGTGCGGCAATGACCGCGGGGTAGGGAAAATGGCATTCTGAAGACTCATCTACGGAAGGTTTACGATCGTAGTTCGAAAAACCTTCGCATCAGCGAAAGCTTTTTCTCACAACCAGAGGATGTAATCGCAAGAGGCCACTTTTAATGAGGGAAACCTCTTACGGCAGCAGAAACCTGAACAAGGGCATAACCTCTGTAGGATGTAACCAATGCTTAGCCCGAGGGATGGGATGTGGCCATAATTAGTAACCTCTGGCCGGGGGTCGAAGGATCCCCGGCCAATATCTATTGAATGTTTTGTTCCCATACATCCAACTATCTGGATGCTTAATTTTTCGATTTTGCGAATTAATTTTAGTCTTGCCAAATTATAAATAGATAATTTAGGTTGTCCTAATTATGAGTCTAGCGAACAGTATGCACATCCCTCCGGGTGCAGTTTCCAAAAGCGTCGGTCCGTCGCTGCCCGTTTCATTCCTCAAAGAAGGAGAATCAGGCACGGTCCTGAAGATATCAGGCAACGACGAAGTCAGGAAGTTCCTCGCTGGGCTCGGATTTGTGCAGGGTACTGTGGTGAAGGCTGTCTGCAACAACAATACCGGTCTGATCTTGGATGTCAGAGGCTCCAGGGTCGCACTTGACAAGGTAATGGGACAGAAGATCCACATCACCCAATGAGCTGATAGCATGACGAATTTGAAGGAAGTCTCCATTGGATCCACCGTCAAGGTGAAGAAGATCAATGGGGAAGGAGGCCTGAAGAGACACATCATGGATATGGGCATCACGAAAGGTGTCGAGATCTATGTACGTAAGGTCGCACCGCTGGGGGATCCAGTAGAGATCACCGTCCGCGGATACGAGCTGAGTCTCAGAAAGGAATACGCTGAGATGATTGAAGTCGAGTGACTGATCATCATTATCAGGAGGGATTGAAATGAGTTTTACAATAGCTTTGGCTGGGGACCCTAACTGCGGCAAAACGACCCTGTTCAACGCATTGACCGGGGCGTCGCAGCGTGTAGGTAACTGGCCTGGCGTAACGATAGATAAAAAGGTCGGTAAGATCAAGGGCACGGATTCGGAGCTCGTAGATCTTCCCGGCATCTACTCACTGTCGCCCTATTCCCCCGAGGAGATAGTGTCTAGGAATTTCATAGTGAACGATGACCCCGATGCGATCATCAATATCGTCGATGCCACGAACCTGGAGAGGAACCTCTTCCTCACACTCCAGATTATCGACATGGGTAAACCCGTCGTCGTGGCGCTGAACATGATGGATGAGATTGAGAAGCTCGGGGACAAGATAGATATCGAGAAGCTTTCCGCTGGATTGGGCGTCCCCGTGGTCCCCATCTCCGCAAAGGAGAAGAGGAACATCGACACGCTGGTCAGCAAGATCGAGGAAGCAGCGGAGAAGAAGGATAAAGTCTCCTTCGTGAAGTACAGCGATTCCATAGAGAAGGTTGAAGTCGCTGCAGAATCGGCACTGAAGGGAAAGGTCCCCGATCAGAGCATCAGATTCTATGCTTTCAAACTGATCGAGGGCGACAATGCCGTCATGGAAGACGTTCCCGGTGCGAGAGAATCCATATCGGATGCCATCGAGGCGCTGGAGAAGGAGTTCGACGACGATGCCGACTCCATCATAGCCGACAGTAGGTACGAGAAGATCGGAGAGATCGTCGGAGATGCATGCTCCAAGGCCCCCAGGGATGAGAAGGGAACATTGTCAGACCGCATCGACAGGATAGTTACCAACAGGATCCTCGGTCTGCCTATATTCGTGGGCATCATAGCACTCGTTTACTTCCTCGCGATGTACGACGGACCTCTGGGGACGTCCCCTGGAGCATGGGCGACCGGATGGCTCAATGACTTCATCGGCGAGGAGATCATTCCCGGTGTTGAACAATGGTGCATCGAAAACGGTGTCAACGAGGCTCTCACCGGCCTATTGTGTGAGGGTATCCTATCTGGTGTGGGCGCCGTAATCGGATTCCTTCCCCAGTTGGTCGTCCTGTTCATCGGTCTGGTCATTCTCGAGGAGGTAGGTTACATGGCCCGTGTCGCATTCGTCATGGACCGCGTATTCAGATACTTCAACCTCTCCGGAAAGTCGTTCATACCCCTGCTCGTCAGCACAGGATGCGGAGTGCCCGGAGTCATGTCCACAAGGACCATAGAGAGCGAGTCCGACCGCCGTATCACTGCGATGACCTGTACATTCATGCCCTGCGGTGCGAAACTGCCGGTCATTTCGGCTATCGCTGGAGCATTGGCAGGAAGCGTCTGGGTCGCTGTGTTCGCATACGTCATGGGAATCGTCCTCGTGATCATCTCTGGAATTATAATCAAGAAGTTCAAGGGAATGGCTGGAAAACCATCCCCGTTCATCATGGAGCTGCCGCCATACCACGCACCTGGACTATACAGCAGCGCCAAGACGGTCTTCGACAGGTCCTGGGCCTTCGTCAAGAAGGCGGCGACGATCATCCTTCTTGCGATGGTCCTTGTCTGGTTCCTCAGAACTTTCGACTGGAGCCTTCAGATGGTCGAGGATATGGACGAATCCATATTGGCAACCATAGGAGGCATATTGAGCTACATCTTCATCCCGCTCGGATGGGGCGACAACTGGGAGCTTCCCGCAGCGTCCATCACCGGACTCATCGCCAAGGAGGACCTCATAGGAACCTTGGAGCAGCTCATAACTACCGATTCCATGCCAGACATATCTGATGCATTGGTTTCGATGGCCCAGAGCACAGCCGGAACCGCCGCTGGGGCGATGATCCTGTCGTTCTTCACATTCAACATGTTCTGTGCACCCTGCTTCGCAGCCATAGGTGCGATCCACAGGGAATTGGGAACATGGAAGGCGACCGGCTTCGCATTCGCCTACCAGTGCATACTGGCGTACTTCGTGTCGACCATAGTCTATGTGATCTATGCGGCCATGATTGGCGGTCTGAGCGACGTAGCCTGGTATTCATATCTGTTCGCAGTCTTAGGTTTCATGATCATCGCCTACTTCCTGGTGGCGAAGGACCCGTTGAAACCGTTCTGCAAATACACGGAGAAAACGACAGCATGAGCTCGGGCGACCTCATAGTGATTGCAGTCATATCACTCATGGTGATCGGTGCCATACTGGTGCTTTGGAACAACTATCGCAAAGGCAGAAACAGCTGCGGCTGTAACTGTTCTGGATGCCCTCGCTCCGCTACGTGCAAATCTCCGAACGTGGAGATCGAAGACTGCGATTGCTGCAAGAAGAACTGAAACCAGAAACGGGGCGCAAGCCCCTTACTTTCTTTGTTATTATCATATTCAATATTGCCGATAGATCCGCGGAAAATATCGGCAATGATCCCCAACTATCGGGAGAAATCGGAATTGAAAATAATTTAGCCCCTGCACATGCAGGGGCTGGTATGGTTGACGATCAGTAGCTCTGGCTGACCACGATATAATACTTACCATAATCGCAGTCGGCGACACCGTTGAACGACACTTTCTTCAGATTGCTGTCGATGGTTCCACTGTAATAACCGAAGTAGTGCTTCCCCTCATAGAAGAACTGCGACTGGATGAAGAACATGTATCCGCCGTCGGACTTGGCTACGAAAGACGCCCACTGGGCAGTACCGTGGAAATTCTCTCCTCCGTAATCGGTGGAGATGAGGATGATGTCATCGCTCTGCGCATCTATCGTAAGGGTGATGTCGTTGCTGAATTCCCTAATTAGATTCGGTTCGCAGTCGAACAGCATCGCCTTCTCCTTTCCTTCGAAAGACAGTCCAGCCAATTTAGCAGGGATCGTCTGATGCTTCGCTGCGTCCCCGTATGCGACGTACCAAACACGGTTCTCATCAACCAGCTCCTCCTGAGAGAAGGAGTAGATGTTGCCGTTGCTCAGATATATGTTGTCCATTAGGATATCATCGTTGAAGATCGCCATCGAGAACCATTGTCCTTCATCGATCTTTATCGATACAAACCTGAAATCGATATAGGGGTCCTCGGAATGAGATATGTAGAACGCCACATCACCGTGGTTCTCCAGCATCTCGAAGGAGTATTCGTTGGACATGATGTCTGTAGTGCTGTCCGAATCGATCCTATATGCCTGGAATGCGTCGAGGATCGTTCCGTCTGCAGGCATATCGCTCTTCACGGTTGGAGCGCCGTTGCCCGCATCCACACCCTTGCGGACGAAGTCGAGCACGGTAACACTTCTGGTGCTGTAGTCCACGGTGGACACTTTGATCCAATCCCCGTCCGCCTTGGCGAACCCCCTAAGGACGTCTGCGTTGAACATGCTGAATGTCAGGATGTCACCGTCCAGTGCACACACAGCCTTCTCGTCTCCGATCTGAATGTTGTAGAATCCATCCTTGCGATCTGTGATCTTCATCTCGAGATCGAATATCTCGACGACCTCGTAACATGGCTCATCGTCCACGTATTTTCCCGTGGCGATGTGCTCTAGGGTCCATTCTCCGAGAAAGTCCTGCGAATCGCTGTTGTTGTTCTCCATCACGAAATATGATCCGATGAGACAGAGGACGACGACCGCCAGGGCTGCTCCCAGTACAGTGGCTGTCTTCATAGCCTTTGTATCCTTGTCTTAGAAAATAAAGGTTTATCGTTCACAGCATTTTACTTCCAGAGTCTAAAGTACCCTGCATTCCATCAATATTGAGGGTGCGGGCTAAATATGTGCTCATCGATTCGATCTCATGAAATACAGATGCCCTATGTGCGGATACATCTATGATGAGGATGAACAGGGAGTCAAGTTCGCTGACCTTCCCGACGATTGGGAGTGCCCCGTCTGCGGAGAGCCCAAATCCGAGTTCGTCCCAATGGACGACTGATCACAGTCCGTCTATCTTCACGAATTGGGCGTTCTGCTTGCGGCGGATATCGGTGAGGAACTCCTCAGCCAGCTTATTTCCCGCTGCGGCGGAACGTCCGAACCTTTCCATCGCTTCTTCAGTGTCCTGCGCTATGCCCAGGCCGCTATACAGCATCCTGGCGGTCATGAACAGCGCATCACCGTCTCCGGACGAGGCCACCTCATCGTAAAGGACGAATGCCTTCTCCAGATTCTGCTTGGTGCCCCTTCCTTCATAGTACATGGTGGCGAGATTGAACTTGGCAGGGTCGAATCCCTGGTCGGCTGCCTTCTCGTACCATTTCTTGGCCTCATCGAATCCTCCTGGGATCTTCCCATCCTCCGTCAGCCTAGCAACCCTGAACTGTGCCTCCGGGATCCCTCCCTCGGCAGACTTGACGAACCACTTTACGGAGTCCTTTCTGGACTCGTCCGTGGCGACTAATTCGGATTTTATGTATCCGACCATGAACATGGATTGTGCGTTGCCTGTGTCGGCGGAGAGCTTGTAGTAATGGAGAGCCTTGCTGGAATCGGGCTCCGTGCCGTACCCGTAGAGGTAGATGGCGGCGATCTCGGGATATGCTAGATCCACACCCCCCTCTGCAGCCTTCTCGAACCAGATCCTGCATTGCTCCTTGTCCTCGGGGTATCCGTATGAGCCGGTGTATATTCCGCCTAGCCTGAACATGGCGGGGGTGTTCCCTCCTTCTGCTGACTTCTTGTAGAGCTCTACAGCGCCCTCGACGTCCTTGGGTGTGCCCATTCCGTTGATCTTCATCTCCGCCAAACCGAAGTAACCCTCGGGAGACCCGAGTTCGGCGGCACGTTCGAACAGGGCTACCGCCCTCTCGGGATTGGTCTGATAACAGTTGACTGCCTGCATGCAGTAGACGGCAGGATCTTCCATGCCCCCCTTAACTGCTCCCAACGATTTAACCCAATGCATTTCTATCCGTAGGTCTATCCAAAGCCCATGATCAAGGGACCATTGGTTTATGCTGCGGTCATCCTAGCCGCTGCCCTCATGGCGATGTCGGCTCTCATGGTTTTGGCAAGGGACTTCTTCATCGAGAACCAAATGATCATCATGGTTGCCTCCGGATTGATTGCTTTAGGGGTCGTCGTGGTGCTCATAATGATGCTCATACGCACCAGAAGAAGTGCTGAATGATGATGGAAAAACGTCTTCCAGAATGGCTACGAAATCCGTCATCAAAACTACTTTACTTTTCAAAATTAAGCCGTCACCTTTTATAAGCTACGAATATCGTAAAACCGTTACCTTTATATTATATAGAGTGAAAACCATCGCTTCCGCGATGGGATTATGAAGGTAGGTATAGACCTCGGAACAACATACTCTGCAGTAGCAAGATATGACACGGCAACCAACAAGCCGATCATGCTGAACAACTCGTTCGGAAAGGAGATCACACCGTCAGTCATCTGTTTCCTAGATGACGGCGACATCCTGGTCGGTGAGGATGCCAAGGACATGCAGTCGAACGGTACAGGAGTCAACGCCGCAGCTTTCAAGCGCAACATGGGCGACGGCTCCGTAGTGGTGAGCTTCAACGGAAAGGATTACACTGCCGAGGACCTCTCCGCAATGCTGCTCAAGCACCTCATAGAGGATGCAGAGAAAGCGACAGGCGAGAAGGTCGACGAGGCTGTCATCACGGTCCCCGCATACTTCGAAGATGCACAGAGGACCGCTACCAAGCGCGCGGGCGAATCATGCGGCATAAAGGTGCCCAAGATCATCAACGAGCCTACCGCGGCTGCAATTTCATACGGATACAAGCACTCTGCTGACAAGACGCTCTTGGTCTACGACCTCGGAGGAGGAACCTTCGATGTCACGATCGTCAGGATCAGCAAAGGAAACATAGAGGTCGTAGGTACCAACGGAAACCACATCCTTGGAGGAAAGGACTGGGACGCTGCGATCGTCAAATTCGTATGCGACAAGTTCTACAACGAGTTCGATGTGGATCCGAGGGACGACCTGCCTACCAAGAACGAGCTCATCGTAGCTGCAGAGGGATACAAGAAGACCCTCTCGATAGCAGAGAGCGTCACCATCCCCGTTAACTACGACGGATGCAGCGAGAAATACACGCTCACAAGGGACGAGTTCGAGTCCATGACAGAGCACCTGATGAACGCCACCAAGGAGGTCTGCGAGGACCTCATGGATTCCGTCGGGATGCAGTGGACCAACATCGACGAGATCCTCCTGGTCGGAGGATCCACAAGGATGCCTGGAGTCGCCAAGTTCCTGAAGGACCTCACCGGACGTGAGGTCATCACACACGGCGACACCGATCTTGCGGTCGCCAAGGGAGCTGCCATCACAGCCGAGCTGTACAGCAGCAGCGCCACAGGCATCAGGGCTGCCATGCAGGTCACGGACGTCACCGCCCACAGTCTGGGAGCACTGTCCGTCAGCAAGGACGGCAAGAAGTACGTCAACGAGATCATGATCAAGAGGAACTCCAAGGTCCCCAGCAACTGCAGGAAGCAGTTCGAGATAAAGCCCGGCAACGTCACGGACAAGATCGAGGTCTATACCCTCCAGGGAGAGTCCAGGGTGCCTTTGGACTGTAACGTCCTCGCCAAAGTGGTCATCTCCGGATTCTACAACAGCGGAAAGGGAGAGATCATCGACATTGAGTACAATTACGACGAGAACGGAATCGTCAACATCAAGGCATTCCAGGGCGAGGAGCCACTGGAGGTAAAGTCTGAGCCCGTCCCTGAGGATATCAGGTGGATGGGCGGTGACCCGCACGACAAGCCCAGCGATGCTGTCATCGCAAAGAACATCGCGATTTGCGTCGATCTCTCCAGGAGTATGGATGGTGAACCCATCGAGGCTGCAAAGGACTCGATACGCAACTTCGTCCGCACGCTTTCCGATGATGAGACCAGATTCTCCCTCATCGGATTCGGTGACAAGATCAAGGTTGTCCAGGAACTCACCAACGATACGGATGTCATAATGAACTCCATTGAGGAGCTCAAGGTCAAGATGCTCGGAAGGGGTACGGACGCCAGCCCGCTCGCCACTGCGAGTGCGGTCGTGGGCGGACAGCCCGGAGTCGGCATCATCGTAGTGCTCACGGACGGAATCTGGGGAAAGAGGGAGAATGCCGTAGAGCAGGCCCTCGCCTGCAGGTCCGAGAACATCACGATCATCGCAGTCGGTCTCGGAGAGGCCGACACATCGTTCCTCAGGCAGATCGCCACTGTCGACGACGGTGCTCTGTTCACCACCATCGACAAGCTCGGAGACACCTTCGGTACGATCGCAACCGCGATTTCATCTGGTAACATGGGTCTAGCTGTGCGCTGAACAGGTCGTTAACATGGACAATCAGACAGAGAACTACTGTCAGCTCCTTGGACTCGACCCATTCGGCGAGAACAAGTACTCCCTCGATAAGATCAACGAGAAGATCGACAAGATGGAGGTCAAGTGGGCTAACGAGTTCAGGAACAAGCAGAACGACACAGGTCAGAGGTTCAAGTACCATAAGCTGCTGGACCAGATCCCCAACATGAGACGCTGCATGGCGGACCCCGTGCTCAGGAGGAAGGTCTTCGCCGACGGTAAGAAGAGCCTCGAGGGCAAATGTCAGAAGCTCAAGATGGACTGCGTCATACTCTCAGACGGCAGATACTTCATCCTTCCCGGCATAGCGGACAACTTCGTCAAGAGGCTGCACTGGGATGGCGTGAACAAGGCTCAGGTACTGAAGCTGGCTGGAGTGACGGACGGCGGTATACCGAAGATCGTCAGCGAGAAGGTCTTGAACGCGTTCACGAACCTCACCACCGTGGATTCATACACGCCGGTGGAGGTTCTCAACACACTGATCAACAATCCTGATCTGGAGATCAGGTGCGATCCCCTCACGGAGACCAGCTCCCTCGCCCAGATAAGGAACGCGTTCGATCTGTGCGAGAAGAGGGTCAACAGCGTCAGGCAGGAGCTCCTGCTGGACCAGGACTCCTACATATCGGTCCTGAGGAGCATGAAGCTCATCATCGATTCGGACAAGGACTTCAAGGACCTCATCAACTACGGAAGATGTTACAAAGCCCTGGAGCCCGTCATGGACAGGATCGAGGGCGAATACAACGGCCAGCAGATCTCCAGGACCTACATAGACGATCTGATGAACATCTATGTCAGGGGACTGGACCAGAACATGTGCGTGTTCATACTGGAGATGTTCTGCCACAAGAAGAGGATAGCTGCCAACTTCTCGAAGATGGACAGCACGATGATCAGGTGCCCCACGTGTAACAACATGGTTCCCGGCGGGAAGAACACCATCTACTGTCCCTACTGCGGTAAGAACTTCAAGATAGTCTGTCCCCAGTGCAGCACAGCACAGATGGCCAGCAACAACATCTGTATCAAGTGCGGATTCAACTTCAAGGAAGGGGAGACCAAGGCTCAGAACCTATCCCTCAGCTTCCAGATGGACCTCCAGAGAGGAAACCTCTCGAAGGCGGAGAAGGAGCTCACCCTCCTGAAGGATACGTATTCTACATTCCCCGGCATCGCAGCCATGGAGATTCAGCTCCGCAAGGAGCAGGGAACCCTCAACACCCTGAGGGGCATGGTCTCCGACGGATACAAGACAAACAAGTTCTACTCCGCGAAGAGCGCCGGAGACACCATCGTCGCGAAGTACCCCTACGAACTGCAGACCTACCCGGATATCAAACAGAAGTACGAGGAGTCCCTGCAGCGCGTCGAGCATGCCAATGTCTACTGCGAGAAGGCCAAGTCCGCAGAGGACAGGAACGAGATGCTCTCGCTGTATGTCGGTGCGGCACAGGAATGCCCCGACCACCCGGTAGCCAAAGGAGTTCTCAAGCAGTACCCGCCCGCGGGCCCCGTCGATCCCAACGGAAAGGTCCTGAGGGATAAGGGTCACTTCCTGCTGAAGTTCGAGCCGCCGATGGACAGCAAGGGTGTAACATACATGATCTACAGGGAGAAGAACTCCCTGCCCAACGTTACAGACGAGACCCGTCCGCTGACCGAGATATCGGGAACCGCGTTCATAGACAAGTCCCTCGAGCCCGGAGTCGAGTACCACTACTCTGTGTACTCCAGACGCTGGGGAATACTCTCCAGGGAAGCGGCCCACTTCGGACCGGTCATCATCCTGTCCGAGGTCGATAATGTCACGATCGAGCAGATCGACGGCGGTCTCCGCCTGATGTACGACAAGCCCCGCGGAGCCACCCAGGTCCGCGTATGGAGGGCCGACAACGTCAGCGGTACCAACGTGGAGCTTCCGATCAACGGGGAATCCGTATACGACGACCTAGGTCTGAAGGGCGGACAGACGTACTACTACCTGTTCGTGGCCGAATACCAGACCAGGAACAAGATCGAGAGGTCGGAGGGCAATGTGTTCTCCGGAACTCCTGTGGACGCACCCAAGCCCGTCCGCGACCTCGACATACAGTGGATGAAGACCGACGGAACGTATCAGGCCACATGGTCCACCAAAAGCCAGGTGATGCTGTTCTCCTCCGAGAAGAAGTACACCATTCAGGGCAACATGGTCAAGATGGAGGACATCAAGGCCTGGATGAACGAGATCCAGCCCGTTGTCGAATACGATAACGGATGCAGGTTCTTCCTGCCCGACGGAGCGGTGGAGTACATCTACCCCATAATCCCGATGGGCAAGGTCGGTATCAAAGGTACCGAGGTCCTCATCGCCAACCTGAAGCCCTTCCGCGACGTCGAGAAGATCATCAGCAACAAGGACTGCATCCTGACCATGACCTGGCCGGAGGATGCCATATCGGCCAAGCTGGTCGTGTCCACGTCCGATGCCAAGAACATCAACGACCCCACTGCTGAGATCATAACGGTCAGCCGTGAGGAGTACAACGAGGAGAAGCTCATCAGGATACCCATGGGACGCTCTCCCAAGAAGTGCATCAATATATTCGCGGTATACAAGATCAATAACGACACAATGTACTCCAGAGGGATAGTCATCGATGTCTACTCCTCTGAATGCAAGAAGGTCTACTACACACTGGATCCGGCCAAGAGGAGACCCATGCTGGAGCTGACTGCCGGTCCCGAGGTTACAAGCATCCCGGAGATCGCCATAGTACGTGTAGATGTGGGGATTCCTCTTCGCAAGGAGGACGGAGAAGTGCTCTGGTCCTCGGGCAAGCCCGTGACTTTCACCAACGGCAAATGCTCGCTAGATGTGATCCTAGCCGGTCACACCGATGCGGAGCACATGAGGGTGTTCTTCGTGAACGAGGAGGACTACAACCTCTACAGGTTCATACACCCGCTGTACAACAGGAGGCAAGATTGAATGGCCAAGAAAGAGACATCCCACAGCGTCGCCAGGAAGGACTACGTCTGTCCCTACTGCTTCACCAAGGTGGACATGGCGAAGATCCACTTCGTCTGCACCAGCCCCAGCTGTTCCAGGACATTCGCGGCCAATGCGGTCGCCACGAGGAACGAGAAGGACCTCATGTACGTCTCGAAGGACGGACAGAAGGAGATCGACCGCGAGAAGAGCCTGGTGTACGGAAAGGACCCCTTCGGACCGGACGCGATAGTCGCCAAACAGCACATCATCAGGAACTCGTCGGGATTCTGCGACATATGCAAGAGGCCCGTATACCTCAGGGTGTGCCCCACCTGCCACAACATGATCCCGCCGGGAGCGGAGGAGGAAGGCAACAAGATCTTCGTCATCCTCGGACCCAAGGGAGTGGGTAAGAGTCACTACATCGCCGTGTTGATCAACCAGCTGAAGAATGCCATCTCCAGCGAGTTCAACGGCGTGCTGAACGCTGCCAACGACAGCACCACGATCAAGTACAGGGACGTCTACTACCGCAGGCTCTTCGAGGAGAAGAGGAAGCTGCAGCCTACATTGTCCTTCGGAAGCTCCGAGGACTCCCGCGAGCCGCTGATCTTCTACCTGAGGATCCTGAACAGCGACAAGCCCCAGGTGTTCACCTTCGCCTTCTTCGACACAGCCGGAGAGGATCTGGTTACCACCAACAGGATGATGCAGGTGAACCTCAACGCATTCATATCTCTGGCATCCGGAATAGTGTACCTGGTGGATCCCCTGCAGGTGAAGTACATCAACCAGAGGATACAGGTGGACAACAAGCCGGAGGTCGGCCCCAACGCCACGGATATCCTGAACAACATCTGTCAGATCATCCGCACAAACAAGAAGATCAAATCAAAGGAGAAGATCGACATTCCTATCGCCGTCAGCCTGACGAAGTCCGATGTGCTCTACAAATCCTCGGAGAACGAGGAGGAGAAGAAGGTACTGTTCGGACTGAACTCCTCGCTGCACATCCCGCGCGAGCACGGGAAGTACGACGCAGAGAACTTCGACCAGATCAACGCTGAGCTGGAGGAGTACATCAGGAGGACGATCGGTATCGAATTCCTACAGCTGGTTCGCAGCTTCAAAGACCACTCGTTCTTCGCAGTGTCCGCCCTGGGATGCAACCCCACGGGCAACTCGCTGCCTAGGGGAGTCTCCCCCATGAGGGTCGAGGATCCGTTCATTTGGCTGCTGAACAAGGAGGGACTAAGATGAGCGACTATAATTTCAAGAACTTCCTGTCAGGCAGTTTCCAGAACAAGAACACACCCGAACCTGAATCCCACGATGGGGTCAGCATCAGGGTGCCCACGGATCAGGAGCTGCACGATCAGGGGATCCAAGTCAACGATGCACCGCCGGCCCAGAATGCCCCCGGGACATCGGTCGAGGATACATTGAACGAACTGAAGAGACAGATCGCAGGTCTGCAGAGCACAGTCGAGTCCCTCAGGGCATCGGCCGGCCCTTCGCAGGACATGTCGGAGTACATGACATCCAGAGAGCAGATCAAGGCTCTCCAGGCTACGATCGAGAGACAGAACATAGAGATAACGAACAAGGCGCTCGTATCCTCAATGGAGCAGATCGCCATCATGAGGGAGGATTTCTTCAAGCTGTGCGCAGGCATGGAGAAGAAGATCGATACCATGTCGGCCAAGGACGTGCTTGCATCGTTCAAGGCATACGAAGTGGACATGGAGAACATCCTGCACGACGGAGGTGTCGAGATCGGACACTTCCCATACGATACCCTCAACACGATCCACCAGCGCATAGTGGAGGTTGTACCAACGAACGACCAGTCCAAGAACGGTCAGATAGCTGAGAGGCTTTCGGACGGTTACAAATTGGGA
The DNA here is from genome assembly GCA_030168575.1 of Methanomassiliicoccales archaeon LGM-RCC1. Lineage (NCBI taxonomy): Archaea > Methanobacteriati > Thermoplasmatota > Thermoplasmata > Methanomassiliicoccales > Methanomassiliicoccales archaeon LGM-RCC1. The sequence goes on from CP115555.1 coordinate 1,577,488, forward strand.
GACAGGGTCCTTCTCAAGGAGAAGGTCACCGTCTACAAGTACACCGAGAACATGCCGCAGGAGATCGTCCAGGAGACCCCTGAGGTCAGCCAGCCGGTCGCTGAAGAGCAGCCCAAGGCCGCCGAGGAGGCACCTGCCAAACCCGCTACCAAAACGACTTCGAAGAAAAAGAGAACCACAAAAGCAAAAGCTAAGAAAACGGAGGAAGAAGAATGACAGATTATTGCATCGGTATCGACCTCGGTACGACATACTCGTGCCTAGCCTACATCGATGAGGATGGGGACCCGGTAGTTGAGAAGAACTTCGAGCAGGAGGACACAACTCCGTCAGTCATCCTCTTCAACGAGAACGGGGAGATCATCGTCGGATCTCCCGCAAAGGACATGTCCATGATGTACGAGCCCGAGAGGGTCATCACGTCCATCAAGAGGCAGATGGGAACAGACTACACCGTCAGCATCGACGGCGAGACCTACAACCCCATCATGCTCTCTGCGGTCATCCTCAGGAAGATCATCAACGACTTCAATGAGAACCACGGATGCGAGGTCAAGAAGGCGGTCATCACATGTCCCGCATACTTCGGACAGAACGAGAGGGACGCCACCAAGACGGCAGGAACCATCGCCGGACTGGAGGACGTCACCGTCATCAACGAGCCCACAGCAGCAGCCATCTCCTTCGGATTCGGAAAGGCGGATGGCGGCAAGAAGAGGGTCCTGGTGTACGACCTCGGAGGAGGAACCTTCGATGTCACCATCCTCGAGATCGACGGAACATCATTCACTGCCGTCGCAACCGACGGAGAGAGGTTCCTCGGAGGAAAGGACTGGGATGCCATCATCTCCAACATCGTCAAGCAGAAGATCTCAGAGGAGACCGGAATCGACAAGGAATCCCTGGACGAGAACGAGGAGGTCAAGCAGACCCTCGTCAACGACTCGGAGACCATCAAGAAGAGGCTGTCCACAGCTGAGTCCACCAAGGGAACCATGACCGTCGACGGCCAGAAGGTCGTCTTCACCGTCACCAGGGAGGACTTCGAGAACGCTTCCAGCGGACTCATCCAGACCACCATCGAGATCATCGACCGTGTGCTCGCCTCCAAGGACTTCACCATGGCGGATATCGACGAGGTCGTCCTTGTCGGAGGATCCTCCAGGATGCCTCAGGTCAAGAACAGCATCGCCGCCAAGTACCCCGACGCGAAGATCAACCTCTACGACCCTGACCAGTCCGTCGCCAAGGGAGCAGCCATCTTCGCCAAGTCCAACATGGTCGCACCTGATATGGCCGCCACCACCGCTGCCGGAGCAGCATCCACGGTCGAGGGAGCTATCAACGTTCACAACGTCCTGTCCAAGACCTTCGGAATCAAAGCGGTCTACGAGGACGGATCCGAGATGATCTCCAACATCATCTTCAGGAACGAGGCTCTGCCCATCGAGAACGTCAAGACGTACTACCCCGTCGACGACGGTCAGAACACCATCATGGTGGAGATCTACGAGGATGCGGCATTCAACGACGACAGAGGAAAGAAGACCCCTGTCATCGAGGGAGCACCTGTCGGAAACTTCATGATGGAGCTGCCTGTGGATGTCACCAAGAGCACCCCGATCACCGTGAAGTTCACTGCTACCAACGAGGGTATCCTCATCGCTTCGGTGGACTGCATGGAGCAGCACTCCGACTACCAGATCGAGAACGAGATGACCATGTCCGCCGATGAGATCTCCAAGTCTCAGGGCCTGATGGACAAGGTCACCAATGCGAACTGATAAAACCACAACGGGGGCATCAGCCCCCATTTTTTTTCAATAATTCAGAATTCAGTCCTTGCTCTCTTCGGGAGTGGGGACAATGATGACAGGGCAGGAAGAATTCTCGACGAGGTTCTGAGATACGCTTCCCATGACCATCCTGTCGAAACGGGACCTGTCCGGCCTGCCGACCACTACTGCATCGCATTGGAACCTGTCGGTTACCTCCAGGATCGTGTCGTCGGGTTTACCGACCTCGATGATTATATGCACGTCGGTTGCACCGTTGAGCATAGCCCTCTCCTGTGCGGCCTGCATGTACGCCTGCACGGATGTGTCTATGTCCTCGGGATCCATCTGATCCTTCGAGACCACTGTGAGTATGTACAGGGGCTCGTTGAGGCCCACCGACAGCTTGGCGGCGTAATTCAATGCGGCTTCCGTGTGCGGTTTCCCATCGTACGCAATAAGTATGGTCATTGCAATTAGATATCGTGCCTAGAGAGTATAAAAGTTGACCTCGGACAAACCATCCTACCCTCATTGCAACACTGGATGGTGAAAAACGATCCTTTGTTCAATCAACCATTAAACAATCCTTTATCTTTTATATAGAAGTACTAATCGAATATTCCTTATATATGGTGATGATACAGGAAGTTATGTTCGTATACATATTGGGCGGATTCCTTGGAAGTGGAAAGACCACCCTTCTGATGAAACTAGCATCCATGTACACCAAGCGTGGACTGAAAACCGCTCTCCTGGTCAACGAATCCGGTGAGATCGGTGTGGATGGCGCCACCCTCAAAGCTGAGGGATATGATGCGATCGAACTCCCTGACGGATGCATCTGCTGCTCCCTTTCCGGAACGCTGCAGACAGCTATGAAGAACATCGAGGACGACATCGATCCCGACATCATCATCGTCGAACCGACAGGATTGGCATTGCCCCACAAGGTGAAAGAACTCGTTGAGAGCTCAGGCGTGGATGCCGAGGGAATCTTCATCATAGGCATATCCGATGTCGAGAGATTCCAGATCCTGATCGATAAGAAGGAAGAGTTCATTAAGAGACAGATGGTCGGAGCCGATTTCGTTCTGATCAACAAGAAGGACCTGGCCAAACCAGGACAGGTCGATGCCATCGAAGCATGGTTCAAGAAGGAATTCCCTGACAAAAAGGTCATGGTCATCTCTGCCAAGACCGGAGAGAACATGGATTCAGTTTACGAGATGATGAAATGAGCGGAGAGAAGACATCATTGGAACAGGCCGGCGGAGTTGCCACCGGACTCACTGGAAGCATAGACTGCTGGAATGCGGATGCGGAGGCCAGACTCGTTAAGGCCATGACTTCCGTTGGAAATTGGGTCGTCTCCGAGGCAGGTGTGCTCCTTGGACACATCAAGGCCGCGGTCACTCTCGAGGACGGATCCGGCATCACATTCAACCTGACCGACATGAGTAACGGTGTTGAGAAGCACGGAACACTCGGGCCTCAGGAGAAGGTCAATTTCACATTCATGTCCGCAGTGCTCGATGTTGATGAGGAGGAACTCCACCACGTTATGCACCATGCGATCGATGACAGCGGACTCATGTGCGAGATTGATGAGCATCACCACCATCACCATCACCACCACGAGCATGAGCACGGAGAATGCTGCTGCCATGAGCATGAGGAAGAGGAATGCGTTGTGAACAACTACTACGGCAAAGTGTACTACCACTGCTGCTGCGAGCACGGCGAGTGCAAATGCGGACACGAGCACCACCACGAGCATGAGGAAGAGTGCTGTTGCGGTCACGATCACCATGATCATGAGCATCACCACCATGACCATCACGAATGTGGATGCGATCATGAGCACGAGCATGAGGAAGAGTGCTGTTGCAGCCATGAGCACCACGGAAAATGCATTGTGAACAACTACTACGAGGACGTTCACTACTACTGCTGTTGCTCAGACGAATGCCACTGCCATGAGCATGAGGACCATCATGAGCATGAGTATGGCGAATGCCACTGCCACCATCACGACGAGTGAATCGTTTTAATCCCCTTCCCCAGCTCATGGGGAAGGGTTTTGTTAACATCTTTTAACATATTGTATTAATTGAATAACATCTCGATAATTGTACAATAAGGAAATCATTTCCCAATAAGGTTATATTATCATCTGAAATTTTACGACCAGGAAGTGATACCATCAACACAAAACAAATGGTAATCATTGTCGTACTGATCGAGATCATTGCGGCAGGAATTATCGTTGTTCTCGACAGGGACTCTGAGAACGTTTCCACAGAGGTGGAAAAGGAAGTGTCTCTGATCGCCAGAGTGAACACAGATGGTTCTGGAATTTATATCGCATCAAAATACAACGCGGACGATTTCATTAGCGTCTCCAGCAGCGGAAAGGTTACTTACAACACAGATGCTTGGGGAGGAAAAGTCTTCGGAACACCTGGCGCATCCACCATCCAGCACGTTCAGTTGATGGGAATCGTTCAGAATAACCTAGGGCTCAAATTCGAGAAATATAACTCGGGCGGAACACTCGCCTCGGATACCGTATACTACGTGGACACCATACAGAATTATACTCATGCCATCAACAACAAAGGAATTCTGGACGGAGGAATCCTCTGGGAGCCCCAGTATCACTACATCCTGTCAGATCCGGGATACAAGGGAATGATCACCACCAACGTCCTGTTCCCCGGACACACCTGTTGTCTTATCGCGGGATACCAGGATTATCTGGACGTACATGGCGATGAGACCATGAGGTTCCTAGCCGCCTACATCAAAGCGGTAAACTACATCAACGACGCCAAACAGGATGTTTCCGGTGACAAGTACAACACCCTTGTCTCGATATGCAAGGACAACATCAAGGGACTTACCGATGATGTCATCAAGCAAGCGTTGGAGACTGTGGTTTACACTTACAGCGATGAAGTCGGCAAATCCAATCTGAATGCTCTTAAGAAGGATATTGCCAACCTTGCAGAGAATCTGACCGAACTGGGAGGAATCACAGTGAAGATCGATGAGCTCGGGTTCGGTTCTTACGATGAGTTGGCAGAGGCTTTTGTTGACAACCAATATCTGTCAGGAGCACTGACATACGGTTCCTATGATAAGCAGGCCACTAGCACCATCAAGGTGGCTGCTATCGACGGTGACATCCATCAGATCGCGGTCCAGGTCGCAAAGTCGTTAGGATACTTCGAGGACTACGGACTCGAGGTCGAGATCAGAGGTCTCGCCAACGGAGGATCTGTCGCACAGGATCTGCTGAGCGGACAGTCTGACCTCGGATTCATGGGTGCACCCCCTATCACCAGTGCAACGATAAACGGAAAGAAGATTATCGTGCATCAGAAGACCGATACCAAAGTGGACAAGGAGCTCTCGCTTCTCTCGAGGGTCAACACCGACGGATCAGGCATCTACATCGCGTCAAAATACAATGCGGATGACTTCATCTCCGTTTCGAGCGATAGTAAGGTCACCTTCCATTCAGAATTCTGGGGAGGAAAGGTCTTCGGAACACCTGGTGCATCTACAATCCAGCATGTTCAGTTGATGGACCTTGTCCAGAACACCATGAAACTGAAATTCGAGAAATATAACTCTGGATCGACACTATCGAGTGATACCGTGTACTATGTCGACACAATCCAGAATTACACTCATGCTATCAACAACAAAGGAATTCTGGACGGAGGAATCCTCTGGGAGCCCCAGTATCACTACATCCTGTCAGATCCGGGATACAAGGGAATGATCACCACCAACGTCCTGTTCCCCGGACACACCTGTTGTCTTATCGCGGGATACCAGGATTATCTGGATTCCAACGAGGATGCGACTGTGAGATTCCTGGCTGCTTACATCAAAGCTGTGGACTTCATCAACGACGCCAAACAGGATGTTTCCGGTGACAAGTACAACACCCTTGTCTCGATATGCAAGGACAACATCAAGGGACTTACCGATGATGTCATCAAGCAAGCGTTGGAGACTGTGGTTTACACTTACAGTGATGAGAAAGGTACATCCAACCTCAAATCGCTGAAGTCTGACATCGCCAACCTTGCAGAGAATCTGACTTCACTCGGAAGCATCACCGTGACCATGAGGGACCTTGGATTCAAATCCTATACGGAATTCGCAGAGGCCTTCGTCGATAATTCATACCTTGACAAGGCTCTTAAGCTCAGCTCTGCCAGCTACAGCAAGAAGAGCACCATCAAAGTGGCAGCGATCGACGGTGACATCCATCAGATCGCAGTTCAGGTCGCTAAATCCCTCGGATACTTCGAGGACTACGGACTCGAGGTCGAGATCAGAGGTCTCGCCAACGGAGGTTCTGTCGCACAGGATCTGCTGAGCGGACAGTCTGACCTCGGATTCATGGGAGCGCCTCCGATCACCAGCGCCACCATCAACGGTAAGAAGATAATTGTCGTGGAGAGTGAGAGTTGATGTTCAAATACGACGACAACAACAAATACCACAGGTTCGGCAAGACAGTGATGATCGTCGCCCTATCTCTAATCATGTTCGTAGAGATATGGTGGATCCTATCCCTGATCTCGAACACGAATGTGTTCCCGACACCTGCAGAGACTGCAGGGGCATTCGTTGATTTCATCAACAACGGTTACTCTCATCAGTCTTCGGCCAGCATCATATGGTCCTCACTGAGCCTGTTCCTCCAGGGATTCGGACTCGCGCTCTTAGTCGCGATCCCTCTGGGATTGTTCCTGGGTTACTCCAAGAACCTGAACACGTTCGTCACGCCTATGATCGAGGTCCTCAGGCCTATAGCGCCTATTGCTTGGGCTCCGGTCTTCATCTACGGTATCAACTACAATGTAGGTCCTGTACTGGTGGTCTTCATCGGAATATTCTTCCCTCTGCTGACCAACATCATCTTCGGAGTGAAGAAGATCGACCCTACCCTCATCGACGCCGCCAAGACCCTCGGTGCCAATAAGACACAGGTCTTCGTGAAGGTCATGGTCCCCAGTGCGATCCCTTACCTGATGAACGGTATCAAAGTAGGTCTCGGTGTAGGATGGATGTGTATCGTCGCAGCAGAGATGTACTCTCCGGTCTCCATCGGAGTAGGTTACTGTCTGCAGAGCATGTGTCAGAACAGCCTATGGCCTAGTGTGTTCGCAGTACTGATTGTCATCGCAATATTGGGAATCTTGACCACCAGTCTTGCTGAGTACATACAGAAGAGAATCTCAAAGAGGATGGGGATGGAATGAGTCCAGAAATCAAAGAAGGAGACGATTTCATCGTCATAGATGGCATACGCAAGGTCTACAAGAAGGACGAGACGGAGACCGTCGCAATCGATAGGATAGACCTGACCATCAAGAAGGGAGAGCTTGTATCATTAGTCGGCCCGTCAGGGTGCGGAAAGACCACGATACTGCGCATGATCGCAGGTCTTCTGGAGCCCTCGGAGGGAACCATAACCATCGCCGGCAAGGAATGCAAAGAACCGGGATCCGACAGAGGAATGGTCTTCCAGGACTTCGCTCTCTTCCCGTGGAGAACTGTCAGAAGGAACGTCGAGTTCGGAATGGAGATTGCCGGTGTGCCTAAGGAGGAACGCCGCCAAAGGGCAGAGAAGTACATCGAACTGGCAGGTCTCAAAGAATTTGCGGATTCAAGGGTACACGAATTGTCCGGAGGAATGAAACAACGTGTCGGAATCGCCCGTGCGCTGGTCAATCATCCCGACGTGATCCTGATGGATGAGCCCTTCGGTGCCCTCGATGCACAGACCAGGAACATCATGCAGGCCCAGCTTGTATCTATCCTCGAGAAGACAGAACAGACAGTTATCTTCATCACGCACTCTGTGGATGAGGCGCTGTTCCTGTCCGACCGCGTGGTGCTGCTGTCCAAGCGTCCTTCGGTCATAAAAGAGGTCATCGACCTTGATTGGCCAAGGCCTCGCGACCGTTCGGCTCCCGAATTCACTGCGCTGAGGAAGAGGATTCTTGAAGAGCTCGAGAAAGAGAACGTCATGAACCAATGACCAATAATTGGAGGGGATTATCTTCCCCTCCTCCTTTACCTTAATTTCTAGCTATATCGGCAAACTGGAAGTCCATCATCTTCGGAAGATCGGACACGCTGACCTTCAGCTGACAACCAACCTTCCCGCCGCTGAAGTACATGTAATCCGCATCCTTGGCGGACTCGTCGACGGTAATCCTGACAGGACGTTTCGTGCATAACGGTGAACATCCGCCATGAACGTATCCCATAAGGGGAAGCAACTGGTCGGACTTCAGCATTGATACGGATTTCTCGCCGACAGAGGCTGCTGCCTTCTTGAGGTCCAGCTCGCCAGTGACGGGCACCATGAAACAGTAGTAGCACTTCTCCTTCCCCATGGTCATGAGGGTCTTGAACACCCTCGCCGGATCCTGTCCGTTCGCCTGGGCGATCTCCAGACCGTTGAGGCCCTGTCCCTCGTAGAAGATGGCTTCGTAAGGGATCTTCAGCCTGTCGAGGTGCCTCATGGGGTTGGTCTTTTCCATGCTATCGTCCTCAGATTCGGCGGTCAGATACAAATAACTGCGCCTCACCGTCAACCCGCCACACTTATTTCAAAGGAGATTGATACAGTGGCATGAAGCTCCTCATCCGCGGAACGGTGCAGGGGGTCGGATTCAGGCCCACGGTCTACCGGTCTGCAGTCAAGATCGGTGCCAACGGCATGGTATGGAACAACGGTTCCGACGTCGTCATCGACACCGACAAGGGAGAAGAGCTTCTTGAGACCATTAAGAGGGATCTCCCTCCGCTCGCAAGGATAGATTCTGTCGAATTCATCGAAGAGGAATACAAGGGAGGAGAAGGGTTCAGCATCGCACTGTCGAAACAGAACGGTGACGGTGCATCCATACCTGCGGATAGCGCGGTATGCGACGACTGCCTGAAGGAGATGATGTCCCCGGGCAGGCGCTTCAAGTATCCTTTCACGACGTGCACCAACTGCGGACCGCGTTTCACCCTGCTGAGCGGCATGCCGTACGACCGTCCACTGACATCCATGAAGGACTTCCCACTATGCCCGGAATGTCAGAAGGAATTCAGCGACCCCACCTTCAGGAGATTCCATCACCAGACCATATGCTGTCCCGTATGCGGACCGAGGTACAGGCTGGAGAACGATAAGGCTCCGATGAACACCAGCGATCCCATAGGTGAACTGGCCAAGGAATTGGACAAGGGATGCATCGCGGTGGTGAAAGGCTGGGGTGGCATGCATATATGCTGCACCCTCGACCGCCTGAAGGAGATGAGAGAATGGTACGGCAGGAAGGAGAAACCGTTCGCCATAATGTTCAGAGACATGGAGTCGCTCAAGAGGTATGCGGAGCCCACACCTTACGAGGAAGAACTCCTCCAATCGCCAAACAGGCCCATAGTCCTCGTGAAGAAGAAACAGAACGAATTCACTGAGCTAGCTTCCCCTGGCCTCGACAATATCGGATCGTTCCTCCCTTACACCGGGATGCACCATCTGCTGTTCTCCGAACTGAAGCATGATGCACTGGTGATGACATCCGCCAACGTCCCGGGAGAACCGATGATCGTGGACGATCAGAGGATCAAGGAACTGGGTGCGGACCTGTATCTGCTGCACGACCAGCCGATCCTGAACCGTGCCGACGATACCGTGGTTAGGCTGCTGGATGACAGGACTCAGTTCATCCGCCGCTCCAGAGGCAACGTTCCATTCCACATCTCGGTACCTTTCAAAGGCTGTGCGGTCGGAATGGGTCCTCAGGAGAATCTTACAGCCTCCGTAGCATACGACGGGAACATCTGGCCCACACAGTACATCGGTAACGGGGAGAAGATCGGCGTCCCCGAATACCTTGAAGAAGCGGTCAGGACCCAGATCGGATTCCTGAACTGCAGACCGGAGATGATCGCTATGGATCTCCACCCGGGATACTCCAATAGGCCTTTGGCCAAAACCCTTGCATCCGAATACGGTGCCGAGCTGATAGAGGTACAGCACCATTGGGCGCATGCCGCATCTCTGATGGTCGATAACCGCATTGATTCATGTGTCGCGCTGACCCTTGACGGAACAGGCCACGGGGACGATGGAACGGCTTGGGGAGGAGAGGTCCTGGCATCGGATTTCGATTCGTACAAGAGGGTAGCGCATCTTGAGAACATCCCGTTGCTTGGTTCAGAAAGGGCCCTGTACGACCTGAGGAGGCTGAGGTTCGCGATAGATGCGATCAACGGCCGGGAGAACAACGACTTCACTGAATCTGAAGCCGCTGTCATGAACAAGCTCATGGGCAAGAGCGTGATGACATCATCGTTCGGAAGGGTCCTGGATGCCCTGTCGTATTCACTGGGCGTGTGCACGCAGAGGACCTATGACGGAGAGCCCGCTATGAAGCTAGAACCGCTCCTGGCAAGAGGGAAGCTCGTCGAAGGATTCGAGACGGAAACAGTCAACGGGATCGTGAAGACAACTCATCTTTTCCATCCTTCCAACGAGAAAAGGGAGGATGTCGCTTATTCGGTTGTTTACAACATCATGAAGGAACTGGTCCGTTCTGCATCCGAAGCAGCGGATTCCATGGGCATCGGTACCCTGGGCCTCACTGGAGGCGTATCATACAACTACACGATCTCCCGCATGTTCATCGACCTAGCTAAGGAATCGGGACATCCGATAGCTCTGCACAAGGACGTCCCCAATGGGGACGGTGGCGTGTCCATAGGACAGGTTGCGATTGCGACTAAGAGACTGCAATCCTGATCGGCCAGCAATTATTCCGCTGATATCAGAACGGAATAGCATTGAAAGATCGTTGGTGGCTACATCCATCCATATACCTTTATCCCTGGACGACATGTCCAATGCCGATAGGAATGAGCAACACACTTTTCGTTCTCCTCGACGGGGCGGAAGACGATCCGCATCCAGACCTAGGAGGGAAGAAGCCCTACGAGGTGGCTGAGATGCCGTTCCTGAAAAAGAAGGCCTGCCATAGGTACACCACGACCGGAAGGGGATACACGCATCTCTTCCTCAACGAGTTCTTCACCGGACATCCTCCGGAGATGGCTCGCGCCGCGATAGAAGCGATGGGGCTCGGATTGCTGGATGTCAAGGATCCCAAAAGGACCGCCTACAGGCTCAGTCCAGCTGTGATCGACGGTGACACCGTTCACTGGTCCTATCATGCCGATGAGTTCAAACAGGAGCTCATCGCGGCTGTGAACAAGAACCTGCACATCCTGGAAGAGTACAACCCTAGGATCGAGTACTTCATCGGAGGAAGGGCCATCCTGACCATGGACTCCGATTACGTCCCCGAGCTCCCCGGACCTCCGGTGGATGCTCCCTTCGTCCAGCTGCCAGGTAAGTTCGGCGAGTTCATCGAGGGCGTACGCAAGGACATGAACGGGATCACCGATTATCCTTGGGGATGCGGGAAGTTCGGAAGGCAGTACGAGCCCGTCGAGGGACTTAACAACCTGTTCGCTGTTTCCAACAGCCCCACTGCACTGGGCATATGTGCATCAATGGGATTCGATTTCAAACTGATAGAGGAGGTCGAGGACAGATTCCCGGTCGCCAGAGATATGCTGGACAAAGGAAACGTCTTCCTGCACATCGACGAGGTGGATGAGTACAGCCACCAGAAGGATCCCTTCAAGAAAAAGGCCATCCTGGAGGAGACCGACAGGCTGATGGAGAAGTATTTCTCCGATGCGGACAACATAATCTATTTCGTCGACCACGGCACTTCATGTGTAACCGGGGAGCATATCCTGATGAACGTTCCTCTGTGGTCCACCATCGATCTGGGCAAGGGCCCGGACGAGGTACTTCCATTGAATACGATCGTCAGCTCGCTGCTGGCCAAAAAGAGGTGAACAAGATGACTGATTTCAACATACCTCCGTCCCTAGGACTGTATGGGGACGAGAAGACCGCCAAGGACATACTGTCCCGCATCTGGGGCAGAAGGGGCGTGTTCACCTGCACGGTGGCCAGCACCATGACGTCCAGCATTCCCGGGGTTTCCGATGCCGGAGACACTCCCGAACTGACCCTTTACACCGGTGCTGCGGATGCGGAGCTCCTGGTCAACGGTAAGACGACCTGCATCAAGGGAGTCCCGATCAATCCTGGAGGAATCCCGACACCCGCCACCCTCACCAAAGCTGCGCTGGAGCTATCCAATATGCAGACATTCATCGTCAACGGCGGATGCTATGTAGAGCCAAACATCCCCTACTTCTATCTCGGCGGCAAGTGCGGTGATAAGATCACCACAGCTCATGCGGTCGAACACGTCAGATCCATCTATGAGAAGGGTCACGCCCTCGGAGAACAGCTCGCCAAGGACAATGATTTCGTGATCATCAGCGAGAGCTGCGCCGGAGGTACGACCACCGCTCTGGCCGTTATGACCGCCATGGGCGTTCTGAAAGAGAACCTCGTCAGCAGCAGTTCTCCCAAGAACCCCAAGGAACTGAAGAGCAAGCTGGTCAAGGAAGCACTAGACAAGGCCGGCATCCAGCCTGGTGACTACGCCAACGATCCGCTGAAGGCCATCGAGTGCTTCGGAGACCCGATGATGCCCGCTAACGTCGGTATCCTCTGCGGTGCTGCCAAGCATGTCCCTGTCATAGTCGGCGGTGGAACCCAGCTCGCAGCCGTCATGGCTGCAGCGGTGAAACTTCATCCCGAGATCGTAGGTAACTTCATCCAAGGGACCACCAGATGGCTGATGAACGACCCCAATTCCAACATGAAGAAGATCATGGATAACATCTCAGATAGGATCCCGATCGTCTACGTCAATGTGGACTACTCAGACAGCCCCTATGAGGGACTGCAGGCCTACGAGTGGGGATACATCAAGGAAGGTGCCGGATGCGGAGGGTCCTGCGTCGGTGCGATAATCACCACCGGCGGAATGATCACTGCCAAAGACCTGGTCGACAAGGTCCACGAGATCTACAAAGGGATAATGAATCTGGACTGATCATTCCTTGTAGAATGAACGGGCGAGGCCCAGCTCCAGCTGCGTATTAACATTCACAGACAGCTCTGGCCAGTTCGTCTCGAAGATCGCTTCCCCCAGGTACTCTCCGGCTAGGGTCTTCTTGCGGTCGATTATTGAAACGCCTGAAAGCACCCACCTGTGACCCCCCTCCTCGCGGACATAGGATGGTGTGATCCCTATGCTGCGGACAGTCTCCTCATCGATGACCGCCAAGAGGGAATCCATGACGCCCGGATTGAAATAATCGATGATCTGGTTGAAGACCTCGGATGTTATCAGCGGGAGATCCGAGGGAGTTGTCAGAACATAATCTCCATTTAGGCATTCGAGTGCCTGGTGCAGATCGCCCATGAAATCGTCCCCGGACGTCCTCACCGTCTCGATACCGATGCTCTTGAGGTACTCCTCTGTCTGAGGGGTGTTATCGCTCACGGACACCAATATGCGATCGATCTCCTTCGTGCCCTTTAGGGCATCTATGACCCTTTCCACGGTGCACTTGTCGCCGACCTTCATCATCGGCTTCTCGATACCGCAGCGGCCCATGCGGGTTCCTTTCCCTCCGGCATGGACCAAGGCTTCCATCAGAGCATCTCCGTTACCATTGCGAACACTAGGATCATGAAGAACAGCAGGAACGGTCTGGCGACCTCATTGGTAGCGCCCAGGATATCCCCGTTCACCATTCCGAATACTCTGTTGGCAGTCCTTGCCATGATGAAACCGACGATGATGGATACGATGAATCCTGCTACTATCGGCGGTGCCCAGAGCATCAGCATCCCTTCCCACGAGAAAGACGCAGGCACCAACATGAGAATCAATCCGGTGACTACGAACAGCAAAAGGACCGCCGCTATGGTAACGATGCATCCTAGAACGGCTGATTTACCGGTGGTCTTCTCCACCTGTCTGGCAGCCATGCCGTTACCGGGTTTTCCAAAGGATGCGGCCACGACCATCGCGTTCTTCACAAGGATCTCCACCGCAGGGAGAAGAAGGATCGCACTTGCCCTGGCATCATACATGGTGTAGCATGCGAAAGAGCACAGGACCGTGATCAACGCCACCCCGATTCCTCCGGCACCGACGAGGGTGTCTTTGAGGGCACGAATGTGGTCGCTCTGCTCTCCAGACACTATCATTCCGTCCCCGAAATCGGTGAGTCCGTCGAAATGGAGGAATTTGCTCCCGACATATGGGATGAGCAGCAGGATCACTGCCATCACCAGAACATTCCCGAACCCGAAACGGATTTCCAGGAAATCCAAGATGGATATGGCCAAAAGAGCTATGAATCCGAACACGAGGCCAACAAGAGGAGTGAGGTAGAATTTCTTCTCCATGCTGTCCATGTCATCCTGCGTGATGTTCATATGGAATATGGTGTAGAATGAAACCAAAGCCTTCAATGCTCCCAAATCTGTCCTCTCCCGTGGATGGATGCTCTAACCACTTGAGCAATATGTCGTATTCAGTTATAAAAACAGAGTAAGGAGGAAACCCTCCAGCCAGAGCTGAACGTGGATCCCCAGGAATGCGAACAATGGGAAGCATATCAGCAGCATGAACAGTATCGAGGTGAGCTCTACGAGCCTCATGCAGCGCTGAACATCTTTGGTCGTCGGCATCGGCCCCTTGCCCATAACATAGACTCCTTTTTTCTCCATCGATATCCCGAGTGCCGCGGAAACCGCCGTCATGGGCCAACCGCTGTTAGGGCTGGGGGTCTTCGTGTGCTCCTCCTTGGCAGCAGGAACGGCTGCCCTCCAATCCATACGTAGGATCAAAGCGGCCAATGCTACGAAGTACGGGGATGCCCTGGATGTGAGCCACCCGAGAACATCGTCGAACTTGGCAGGGAAGAATCCGAGCCTCCCGTACATGTCGTTGATGTATCCCCACATGGCATCCATGAGATTGGAACACCTGAACATGATCGATCCTGCTATGCCCAGCAGTCCGAAGTAGAATGTAGGGGACACTATGCTGTCCACCAGATTCTCGGAGACGGTCTCGCAGCATGATGATGCTATATGCTCCGCATCCATCCCCTTCGTGTTCCTGCTGACGATCATCTGGACCTTGGAGGCAGCATCCTCGATCCTGCCTGCGTCTAGATCCTCGCATATCGGATCGCAGTGGTGTCTGAACGAGAATATCGCGAACTGCACCTTGAAGATGAATGCAGTGACGACGATCCATGCGATCTCTCCCCATGTCTCGTCATATTGCGATACGAAGTAGTGTACGGCAGTGATGATGACGATCGCGATGCCTCCGAACAGCAGGAAGACCAGAAGGTATGAAAGGAATCCTAGCACGGATGTCCATGCAGTGGATCTGTTCTTGATCCTGCGATCTATGGCATCCAGTAAATTTCCCATCCACCTCAGAGGGTGTATTGAATTGGGGACATCGCCTATGAAACGGTCTATCAGGATGGCCAGAACGATTATCGACAGCGCATCCATCCAGAGCTCCATCGGATCACCCATTGATAACCGAATCCACAGCGGCCAGGAATCTGCAGTTGCGCTCCCTGTCCTTCACACTGTACCTCACATACGTTTTGAACTCGGGCCCGAAAGACGAGCAGTCGCGGACCATTATACCATGGGAGAGCATCTTCTTCTGGAAGAGCGCACAGTCCATCCCCAGCGGGCTCAGGTCGTTGAAGTAGAAGAACGAATCCGATACCGGTCCAGCGGGGAATCCCACGTTGTTGAGCGACGAGTTCATTATCTCCGATTCCTCGCCCATCACTGCTGCTGCCTGGTCTACATAGTCCAGATAATCTCTGATGAGGATGTTGGCCACCGTCTGTTCGATCTGGCCGACATTCCATGTCATCCTGACCTTCTCCATCTCGGAGATGATGTCGGGATTCGAGAGACCGAAACCGATCCTGATGCCGGGTATGGCAAAGGATTTCGTCAGGGAATTGGCAATGATCAGGTTGGTGAACTTGTCGACCATTCCGGTCAAGGTTATGTCGGCGTATCCGGGAACGAGCTCCAATAAGGTCTCGTCTAGGAACACAAGGACTCCGCGGTCCTCGCATTCCCTCACTATGCTGACGATCTTGTCTCTGGGCTCCACTCTTCCCGTAGGATTGTTCGGGTTGCAGATGTACAGCGCCTTGGTGTCGTCACCGACGTTGTACATCAGCGAATCCAGATCGATGCGGAAATCATTCTCCGGAAGCAATTCATTCCAAACTATGTTAGCTCCGACGAGCCTGCACTGCTGGGCATATTCGGCAAAGCTCGGTCTGTTGATTATGACTTTGTCCCCCGGTGAGAAGAAGGTGTTGGGGACGTTCCTGATGATATCAGACGACCCCGCCCCTATCGTGATGCATTCGGGATCGATGTTGAATGTCTTCGACACCGTGTCCTTAAGCTCAGCACAGGTGTCGTCGGGATAATGACCTATTTCGGCGATAGCGGTCGCGACGATCTCCGCGAGGTTCTCCGGAGGTCCGAACGGGTTGAGGTTATGGCTGTAGTCCTCGATTCCCTCCATCCTCCAGGCCTGACCGCCATGGACGGTCTTCGGCAATTCGGACAGTTCCTTGCGGGGTAGTATGCGACCTTTCATAATGTTCCAGTATCGCTATACAGTATAATACGTTTAACGGGCGAGAACGATCGGTGCCTCTTCATACCGCAGGTGAGGTTCTCTACCCATTCCACAGACTTGGAGCCATCCCGGTCAACGTAGCGGTACCTCCTGACGTAGAACCAACTGCCGAAGGAATAGGGTGTCTCGAACCCCGTGGCGGATATGCGTATGTATCCCTTCCCATCCTCCGTCCTTTCCAATGATACGGCGGTCTGCGGCATGTGATTGATCAGCTCACCCATCCTCTGGGAAACTTTGGACACGTCTTCCTCTGAGAATTCCCTATCCAGGATCTTGCCGTCCTTTCCAACGCCAATGTAGATCTCGGCCTTGTTGAAACGGTTGAGCATGGCGGTCATCATCTTCACGGCAGCGTCTAGCTCGTCCATGCCGCTGACAAACCCCCTTGTCTCATTCTCACTGCCGAAGTCCATGAATCGCTATCATTTCGACTCTATATAGTTTGAATTACAGAAGACAATGGATCGATTATGGAAGCTACAAGCTGATTTGATTAAACATGTAGCTGGCCATCGAACTACTCGTCTAATGACCATATCCTCAATAATACAATCGTATTGAATCAGAACATGACCTTCTCGAAATGGAACATCTCGCTATCTTCAGGGTCATTCGGGTCACGGTGATGTTCGTTGAAGAACTCGGTGATATGGAAACCGCACCTGTTCACATAGAAATGGATGTTTCTCTTCTCGAAATAAGGAGTACACGTGCTCCACACTCTGACCTGTGGGAACATCTTCTCAACAGAACACCAAGCTTCGTAGCCAATCCCTTTGCTATGTTCCTTCGGCGATACGAAAAGAATCTCCAAATCGCCGCGGTCGTCTGAGATAGATACGATGACGCCGCCCACGTATCTCCCGTCTGAAACGATCCTGTAGGCCTCACCGCTGTCTATTGATTTCTCTATCGTATCCCTGGAGATTATCTCGCCCGGCTCCTCGAAATGGTCATCGCGAAGACCGAACTCTTCAGTGGCCCCATATCTGAAAGCTTCCTGATTGTCTCTAACAAACTGATCACGGTCAGAATCTTTCAACTTCTCAAGAGCTATGTTCGACATCGGCCCTCCTTATTACTCTATACTATAAGGACAAAGCCCAAAAAATCAATTGTTGTACGAGCGGGCCCGTCGGGACTAGCTTAAAACGCCAGCCAGACACTTTGAAAAATGGTACATTATGCCTCTTTATGAGAGAGGATATGGTACATTGCATTGATGATTTTCTTGAGTTTCAATCATATACTTTTGATCTGTGACCAACTTCAATAATGTATATGGTAACGACCTCATCCTCGATTCTTGCCAGGATTCTGTAATCACCGACACGATATCTCCATTCACCAACATGGTTCCCCTGAAGTGCCTTTCCCGTCCTCCTGGGATTGCTGCACCCCTCAAGATTCTTACCTATCCACGAATATATGCGAGCGGCCATCGGCCGATCCATCTTCTTCAAAGTGTCAATGACATCCTGAGAGATAATAACGCGATACGTCATAGGAATCCAAGTTCCTTCCCGGCCTCTTCGAAGGTATACATCTTGGAACCTTCCTTAGATATGCGTTCCATAGCAGCCTCTAAAATTGCCACATCCATAGAATCCTCAATCATATCCATGGTGGCCTTACGGATGACATCTGAAACGCTCACATTGTATAGGGATGCGTACTCCTTGAGTAATCCAAGCTCAGAGTCGTTGAATCTGACTGAAACTGCCATGTGTAGTAATACATTTGTACTACATATAAAGCTAACGATTGTCGGTTTATTTATATATTAAATATAAACCCAACTTTCAAAACATTGAATAATCTTATTGCTATAATATATAAAATTACGCGGGCCCGTCGGGATTCGAACCCGAGTCCGGAGCTCCGGAGGCCCCTATGCTATCCAAGCTATACTACGGGCCCAGGATGGGAAAGGAAGGTATTTGCCGGGGTTAGATACTCCCCGGCGATCCTGTGCCTCCTTTTGAGAGGGAGGAGGCGAATGAAGAGTTACCTTTCTCAGTCCTTCTTGGTGAACTCGGTGTATCCGCAGCAACCGCAGGACACACGGTCCTTGTGGACTGCCATGAATGTTCCGGGTCCGCACTTGGGACAGAACTGTTTGGTCCTGGAGATCTTGTCTCCGTCGACCTGATAAGCGTTAGATTTCTTGATTGCCGCCTTGGGTGCTGCTGCTTTTGCCATCGTAATCACTCCGCTGCGGGTGCCTCTGCGTCTGCAGGTGCTTCAGGGGCCTTTGCCTCGATTCCGTTCCTCTTCAGGAGGTACTCTCTGTCGAACTCGAGTGCTGCTTCCTTGCTGTCGTAGACCTTTGCGTATCCCTTGGACATGCCCTTTCCGTAGACGGACTCGATGTTGTCGACGACGACACACTCCCTCTTGGACTTGCATTCCTTTGCGATAGCCTCTGCGACTGCGTTCCTTCCGGGTGTGCTCTCGCCCTCGTGGTTGAGTGTGAAGTACACCTCGACCCTCTTGGAGAGAGGGTTCTCTTTCTTCTTTGTGATTTCCATCTTCATTCTTCTTCCTCCATCTTGAACAGTAGCTGTTCGATTTTGGTTCTGATACCTTCGTCCGTGGTGACGCGCATCATGCACTTCCCTGGCCACCCGTAGATGATATCGGCACCGATCGGAGCCAGGAGGATTGCCGGCAACAACGCCAGATCCTCTTCTCCGTCGACCTTTATCAGTCCACCGGACCCTTCCATGCACCCGCGGATGCATTCCACCAGTTCCCTGGTTATCCTGCCTGCGGGGTTGACGACCTCCTTCTTCTCCTCGTTCTCCACGAGTTTGGCGAATTCGGTCATCTCGCGGCGCTCCGTCATCCCGTCATAGATAGACAGGAACGGTGTCATTCCGCGTTTCCTGAACGTCAGGGATACCACGTCCCCGACGGTGATTAAGGTTGTTTGAGCGTGAAACGTTTCGAGGTCACTGTCGTACAGTTCGATTCCTATCGGTTCCTTGAACAGCTGCCTGTCTTTCTCGGGCAGCACAAGGTCCCTCTCGAACATCAGCGTACCTTGAGAGCGTACTTTCCGTTGGCGGAGATTCCCATCTTCTTTGCGATCTCGGACTTCTCGAAGTCCAGAACCGCGAGGTATCCCTGCCACTCCTTAGAGGTCTGACCGCCGCAGCGGGGGCACACATCCTCCTCGGAGATGAAACTGCACTGTTTGCATGCTTTCTGCACGATAACTGCCATCACTCATCACCATCCGAATCCTTGTGCTTCTTGGCGTCCTCCTCGATCCACTGGAGTTTTCCCAGTCCGGGCTGCCTCATGGTGAGTCCGATCTTACTGTCCTGGGGGTTCTTCTCGTTGAGATCGATGCTGACGACCCTGGCCCTGACGATGTCTCCGACTGCCAGGAACCTTCCGCTGTCCTTGCCTACGAGCCTCTGGTTGGACTCATCGATATCCACACGATCATCCATTACCTGACTGATGTGCAGGAGTCCGTCAAGGGGTCCGAACCTGACGAATGCGCCGAACTTGAGGATCTCCACGACCACTCCCTCGACGACCTCGTTCTCTCTGGGCTTGAAGACGATCTGATCGAACTTGACTGTCTGGTAGACTGCTCCGTCACCGTGGACGATGCGTCCCGGGCCTTCCGTCCTGACGTTCCTGATCAGTACCGTGAAGGTCTTGTCTTCTCCGAATCTGCCCTCGTATGCGTCCCATGTGAGTCTGTCGATGACGTCATCGATGTCCTCTTTGAGTTCAACCGGCGGGATGCGGACGACCTTTTCGACTTCTGTAAGCATGTACATAGCGTGCCCTCTGATAACCCACGTTAGTGAGGACTCTTATATAAATTATATCCACGCGTAATATAAGGATAAAATACTGGATGGGAGGGGTCTCCCCCTCCCTGATTAACTTGTTTTCACACGAACAGGACTGCCATGACCAAACAGATGGTCGAAAGCAGCTTGACCAGAACGTGGATTGAAGGTCCTGCGGTGTCCTTGAAGGGATCTCCGATGGTGTCTCCGACGACTGCCGCTGCGTGTGCAGGCGACTTCTTTCCGCCGTAGTTACCCTCTTCGATGTACTTCTTGGCGTTGTCCCAAGCTCCTCCTCCGTTGTTGAGGAAGTTAGCCATCAGGATACCGACAATGGTACCACCGATCACAAGTGCCAGAACACCGGTGTATGCGATGTTCTCGAAGCCGTCCATTCCGGACAGTGCGAACTTGTAGATGAGACCGAACGCGATGGGGACAAGGATAGGCAAGAGTGCAGGAACGACCATTGCGCGCAGTGCACCGCGGGTTGCGATGTCGACACAGCTTGCGTAGTCGGGCTCCTCTGTTCCCTCCATGATTCCCTTCTTCTCACGGAACTGCCTGCGGACCTCCTCGATCATCTCACCGGCAGCCTTGGAGACGGCACGGATTGCGAGAGATGCGAAGAAGAACACAAGGACCGCTCCGACGAGCGCTCCGACGAAGATGAGGGGGTCACCGATGTTGATGTTGAAGATCTCGGTGATGGTGTGGTATCCAGCGTCTCCGGGGAAGAGTCCCTCGTTGACGTTCTTGACGTCAGCGATAACCTCCGCGATACTTGCGAAGAGCAGGAATGCTGCGAGAGCTGCAGATGCCATTGCGTATCCCTTGGTAAGGGCCTTGGTGGTGTTACCGGCGGAATCGAGCTTGTCGGTCCTGTTCCTGACCTCCTCGGGCTGGTTGGACATCTCAGCGATTCCTCCACCGTTGTCGGTGATGGGTCCGAATGTGTCCTCTGCGAGGATGAAGGCTGAGGAAGCGAGCATGGCGATGGTTCCGATAGCGGTTCCGTAGAATCCGTAGATCATCTGGTCATCGACAGTGGGTGCTGCGGAGAATCCGAGCAGGTATGTCGAGATGATTGCGATGACGATACAGACGACGGGCAGAACCGTGGACTCCATACCGATGGAGATTCCCTCGATGACGTTGGTGGCGGCTCCGGTCTGGGATGCTGCTGCGATTCCCTTGACAGGCTTGTGGTCGCCAGTGTAGTACTGTGTGATGTAAACGATCGCGAGACCGAGTGCGATTCCGACTACTCCTGCTCCGAAGAAGTTCAACCAGCTGTCAGTCTCGGGACTGAGAAGCATGTATGTTGTAATTCCGAGGAACACGAGGTTGAGTGCGATTGTAAGGTAGTATCCGACGTTGAGCGATCCGCAGACGTCAGCGTTATCGTCCTTGAGCCTCACGATGAGGATTCCGACGAGTGACGCGATGAGTCCGAATGCCATGAGGACGAGAGGGAGGAAAACCCAGTTCGTGCTCATTCCGGTCGCGACGACGGCTGTACCGATGACCATCGATCCGATGATCTCGGCGGCGGTGGACTCGAAGATATCTGCTCCACGTCCAGCGCAGTCTCCGACGTTGTCTCCGACAAGGTCGGCGATTACCGCAGGGTTCCTGGGGTCGTCCTCAGGGATTCCTGCTTCGACTTTTCCTACGAGGTCAGCTCCGACATCCGCGGCCTTTGTGTAGATTCCTCCACCCAGCTGGGCGAAGAGGGCTGCGAACGAAGCTCCGAATGCGTATCCGACAACGAGACGGAGTGTGGACTTCAGTGACTCATCGTCAGCTCCGAAACAGATGTTGTAGACGAAGACGACGATGAAGAGTCCAACAAGGCTCAGTGTGGACACTGCGATTCCGGACAAGGCTCCTCCCCTGAACGAGGTCTTGAAGGCGTCGTTGAGGTTGTTCCTTGCAGCGGAAGCTGTCCTGATGTTCGAGTTGACGGAGACTTTCATTCCGATGTATCCAGAGAGGATCGAGAATGCTGCTCCGATGATAAAGGCGATCGAGACCTTCCAATTGAGATACTCGGCGAAATCCTCCACCGCGAATCCAACAATTGCAATAATGATCGCCAATACGATGATCACAATACCGATTGTCTTGTACTGGCGCCTGAGATAGGCCATTGCACCTGTCTCGATGGCGTTGGAGATCTTCTGCATCTCAGGAGTGCCCTTGTCAACAGACCAGACGCTCTTGTAGAAGTATGCTGCGAAGATCAGCGCTACAATTGCTGCAATCGGAATCATGAACAGCAGATTGTCGAAATTGAACATGTCAATCATGATCATAACTCCATTTGTTGACCGACCCATGCTCGAAGTCCTATATAATGACGTGCGTAAAAAGAGTACTAGAAAATAAGGGTCAGCTTAGTCCCGATCAGCAATACCCTTTTAATCCCCGTCCCCTCTAGCCGGGGCTTAGAGACGATACAATGTCGAAGGAAGCAGAACTCGAACTCATCGAAGTTGAGGACATAAAGGTCAAGAAAGGCATGACAGTGGACGAACTCATGAGATACATGAGCGGAGCCGGCGGATTCACAGCACAGAAGCTGGCCGATGCCACTGACATCCTCGAGAGGATGGAGAAGGACAAGGACTGTCTCAAGATCCTCTCGTTCCCCGCATGCATCATGGCCACCGGAACCCGCGGTGTGCTGGTCGATATGGTCAAGAACAAGAGAGTCGACCTGATCATCACCACCTGCGGATGCCTGGACCATGATATCTCCAGGACCTACGAGCACTACTACCACGGCGACTTCATGATGGACGATGCGAAACTGAGGGAGGAGTACGAGATCTCCAGGCTCGGTAACGTCCTGGTCCCCGACGACTGCTACGGAGAGGTCCTCGAGGGAGAGATCCTTCCGATGTTCGACGAGATCTTCGAGAATACAGATTCCATGACCACCCATGAGATCATCTGGGAGGTCGGTAAGAGGATGAACGATGAGAACTCGCTCATGTATTGGGCCTGGAAGAACCAGATCCCCATCGTCGTCCCCGGTATCACGGATGGTTCGTTCGGATGCCAGCTCTGGATGTACTACCAGACGCACAGGAAATTCAGGATCGACCTGTTCGGCGATGAGCAGATGCTGTCCGAGATGACGAACCACGCCACCAACACCGGCGCGCTGATGATCGGCGGAGGAATCTCCAAGCACCACGTCATCTGGTGGAACCAGTTCCGCGGAGGACTGGACTACGCGGTCTACCTGACGACCGCCGAGGAATATGACGGATCCCTCTCGGGAGCTAGGCTCAGAGAAGCAATCTCCTGGGGAAAGGTCAAGCCCGAAGCGAAGAAGATGACGGTCGAGGGAGATGCCACCATCACCCTCCCAATGATCTACGCATCCTTGGTAGACAGGCTAGAGTGAGTGAATGAGCGAGAAGGTACTGCTCCTGCCCGGTGACGGGATCGGCCCGATTGTGACTGCGGCTGCGGAGAAGGTGCTCAGCATGGCAACCGACTCCGTTGAGATAGTTCACGGCATGATCGGCAAATCCGCATTCGAGGAGACGGGACAGTACCTTCCGCACGAGACCATGGACCTCCTGGATGAATGCAAGATAATCCTAAGCGGTCCCGTCTTCACTCCTGAATCCGGCGTCGACCCATTGAAGACCCTCAAGGTCCAGCTGGACCTTTACGCAAGGGCCAGGTACTTCAGGACACTCGCACCCGACCTGGGCGTGGACGGCCTTGAGATGGTACTCTGGGGAAGCAACAACAACGTCTCCTCGGAGATAACCGAGGTCACCGAACTCGATGGGGTCACCATATCGAAATACATCAAGAGCACCTCTTACAGCAGGATGATGAGCCTCGCGCTGTCAGACGTGGAGATCCGCAAGCTCGAAAGGGTGACCTGCCTGACAAGGCCCGACTTCTTCCCCATCAGCAGCGGGATGTTCGCGGACACATTCCAGACCATGTTCCCGGCGGACGTATACGAAACAAGGATTCTGAACGTCAAGGACTGGGCATCCCATCTTCTCAAGACCCCTTCACTGGACCAGTGCATAATCTGCGTGGACATGTACAGCCACGTGGTATCGGGCATACTGGGCGGACTCACAGGCTACGACCACCTCTGCCCCACTTGCTACATCGGTGACGAGTACAGACTCTACCAGCCCCGTCACAAGGCCACAATCGAAGGTCTTGAGGACAAATACATCAACCCCACAGCATCCATACTTTCCTCGGCCACTATCCTCAGGGACCTCGGACTGAAGGATGAGGCGGAATCTATCGTCAACGCAGTCAAGGAAACCTATGTGGCCGGGGAGAGATGCCCAGACGTAGGCGGGAACCTGACCACCGATGAATTCGTGGAGAAGATCATCAGCCGTGTCTGAGCTTTTCCTAGATAGACCTTTTATCCCTTTATCGGATTTCAGTGCTCATGATCGATGCCGGGCACAGGAGCTGCGTCGAAGCAGCGCTCAACCATGAGAAGACTGACAGGACACCCGTCAACAATTTCGTTCTGGCAACGGCCGCACGCAGCGCCGGCGTCAGCGTAGAGACGGCCAGATGGAACCCTGAGATCTCGGCCAAGGTGTCGGTCGACCATGCGGTGAAGACAAAATCGGATTTCGTCAAACCCGTACTCGACTCCCAGGTCCCCTTCATCGACCTGGGCATGGAGGTCCGTTTCCCCGAGGATGATTACGGACAGATCATGAAACCCATCGCTACCGATGCACAGCAGATTGATGATCTCGCCATATTCGACCCAAGCGTAGCATCGGAATGCCCTAACTTCCAGAAAGTTTTCGTGGATGCTCTTGAAGAGACAGCAAGGATCCTTCCTGAGGACCTGCACATCTGCGGTCTGTCCTGGGGGCCGGTCACATCCGCGGGATACGTGATGGGCGTAGAGAACATGGTCATGGGAACTCTCGTCGAGCCCGACACCGTAAAGAAACTGATCTCTAAGATCACCGGATTCGTATCCGGCATGCAGAAGCGCATGATCGAGGCGGGAGCTACAGTCATGTGGATGGCGGACCCCACATCGTCCGAGGACCTGATATCCCCTGATATGTTCGCCGAGTTCTCGGCACCTTACATCAAGAGGGTGGTGAGCGACGTCAACGCGATGGATTCTGATGTCCCGACCTTCGTTCACATATGCGGCAAGACTCTGAACATACTCCAGCAGATGCCCGGTACCGGAGCTGACTGCCTCAGCTTCGACCATGCGGTGGATCCAGCCAAGGCCAAAGAGACCGCTGGAAGGAACATCTCGATCATGGGAAACGTAGATCCCGTGCAGACCATGATGATGGGCAACCCCGATACGATAAGGGACGAATGCTACAGAGTCATCGATGCCGCGGGCAACGACAGCGGAGGATTCATTCTGGCTCCCGGATGCGAGACCCCCATATCCACCAAGGACGAGAACGTGCTGGCGATGGGAGAAGCTGCTAGGACCTACTGGACCCACTGAAGGACAATCTTTATTAACATCATCTATATCTCTGGGGTACTGAGTGCAAGGGTAGTCAAGCATGGCCAACGACGCTAGCTTGAGGGGCTAGTCCTTAGTGGTCCGCGAGTTCAAATCTCGTCCCTTGCACCATTTATTCCATTGATTTCTCTTCAGCGAAGGCTCTCGTGATGTCTGGACTCAGCATTAAATCCGATTCCGCCGATACCTCTGCATGCGCACATCGAAGGTCCTCGTCATTGCGGCACTGTCGATCGTTCTGATATTGGGGTGCTCCTTTGTATTATCGAACAGCTCGGATGAGCCTCAGGAATTCGTGATACTCCATACGAACGACACCCACTGCCATTATGATGACCAACTCGGATTCGCCACCTTGAAATCGCTCAAGGATCAGATGGAGGCTGACGGAAAGATTGTCTTCACCATAGATGCCGGGGATTTCCTGCAGGGCAATGCCTACGGAACCATGACTGAAGGGGAATCCTCCATTGGGATCATGAACAGCATCGGATACGATGTGGGTGTGCCCGGCAACCACGAATTCGATTACACATTCACGGTGATGATGGACAGAGTATCCCAACTCAACTTCCCTTTGATATGCGCCAACCTGTACTACACTGACCAGGGCGGGAGCGTGTTCCCCCAGTACATGATACTTGAGAAAGGCAACATCAGATTGGGATGCTTCGGCATCCTGACTCCGGAAACTCCGGTGGCCACTTCGCAGGGAAAAATGGAGAACACGACTGTAACGGATGCCGTGGAGGCGGCCGAACGCATGGTATCTCTGCTCAGCACTATGGATGTGGATTACATCGTCGCCATCGGCCACATAGGGGTCGCCAGGTCCCTGCCGGTCACATCGGACTACATATGCAGCAAAGTACCGGGAATAGACATATTCATCGACGGACACAGCCACGTTGAGATGGAGGACGGCAAGTTGTGTGATGGTTCGATAGACCTGATCCCAAGCGATACGATCATCGCCAGCACAGGCAGCAACCTGAATACTGTGGGGGTCATCACAGTTACCGCAGATGGGGACATAACCGCCAAATTACACCGCGATAAGCTCTATAACGGAACCATAGAAGATCTGATCGAAGCTGTGGAGGAGGACGTGAATACCAAACTAATGGAGGTCATCGGCCATACAGACATCTATCTGGAAGGGGAGCGTTCGAAGGTTCGCTCTCAAGAGACCAATCTCGCTGACCTGATAACCGACAGCTTCAGATGGTGCGCCAAAACAGACATCGCTTTCATCAACGGAGGCAGTATCCGCACATCGATAGAGGAGGGAGACATCACTCTGAAGGACGCTTTCGACCTCCTTCCGTTCCTGAATGATATGGTTGTGATGACGGTCTCAGGATCCTCGATCTATGACTCGATAGAATTCTCCCTTGGAAAACCCACTCCTTTCGGAGGATTCGTGCAGGTCTCGGGAATAACGGTCACCTACGACCCCTCTAAGGAAGCTGGTTCGAGGGTCGTTTCGATAATGATCAACGGCTCCGAACTTGACAAGAACGGAACATACACCTTTGCCACCGTCAACTTCATCGCTCAGGGTGGAGACGGGAACATTTACTTCGCGGATTATCCGACGCAGATGGTGTGTGCCGATATCGAGGCGCTAATCCAATACATCACGGAGATCGGGAACATCACCGAATCGACCATCGATGGAGGCAGAATCGTCCCTATTTCATGAAAATGGAATATTTACGAGAAACTCTGGGCGACTCCCCGAGTGAAAGAAAAGTGGGGGTTGGAGGGTCAGTCGAGAACGACCGATCCCTCCTTCGAGTATACCGAAACGACGGCTTCCCCTTTCCTCGTAAGTATGTAACGGTTTCTCTTGATGTGGTCCTCCACGATCCAGCCCTTGTTCAGCATCGGGTCGATGTAGTTCCTCCTGAAGTACATGCGCTCCTTCTGGGCGTCGTCCGTGCGTGTCTTCTTGGACTCGGGAACGTAATCCCATTCGTTGTCGTTCTTCAACGCAAGGATGACATCGTTGAACGAGGGGTAGCGCTTGTTCTCGTTCATCCCCTTCAGGATTCCCAAGCAGGCGACCAGCCTGTCATCGGGAGCTTCGGCTCCGAAGGTCATAATCATCGCAGGATCGTAGACTTCAGAAGTCCTTCCGACGGGTCTCCCGTCAACGGTGTAGGCCTCCATGGCCTGCTCGAGGTTCATGCTTCTGGTCTTGGTCCTGACGCTGAATGATATCAGAGATTCGTCCTGCATCGAGGCCAGCATCGCACCGGCGATGTACTCGGGCGTACCTGATGAGATGTTGACATAGATGTCCACAAAGTCGCCGGACTTGGACTTCTCCTCGGCCACCGTACGGACGATCGTGCGCAGCATCTCCTGATAATCGAGGATGTTGGCGTAATGCACGATCACTTCGACCTTTCCGCTCGCCTCGATCCTGGCCCTCGCCTCCTTCAGGAAGGTGTTATAGAACCTGGCCGTGGGATCCGACTCGTTGGTGTTCGGATAGGCTATGATATGCACGCGAGTGGCCTCATAGAAATCGATCGGTTTGACAACCTTCACGACCTCCGTTGTAAGGCAGCATATCAAGACCCTTTCCTTCTTACCGGTCTGATTCATTGATATCACCGTTAATAACAGCACCCTGTTAGGTATAAAAAAGTAATGTTTAACTTAATAAATAATAGAAGAACATATAAATAGTGATGGATGACAGATAATCCATCCAACTAAATGCATCTGGATGCATGGATACACCTATTCATACGTTACTGCATGATTTCGTTCATTGACGAAAGGAAGGTTCTACACGATGAAGCCATGTCGTTTCCGATAGCTCCTCTGAACCTCTTTCTCGAAGACGTTACCGACCAAGTGGAATCATCCTTGTCCCCGAGGAATGTCAGCTTGGACCTGATATCGCCGCGATCCCAAATGAATGATAGCTCGTAAGGCTCGTCCGAATAGAATGTGAACTCGAAATCCTCGAAGAGCGATAGATCGGACAGCTGTTCCCGAAGGACCTCACAGAACTTCCCTGCCTGTTCGGCCAGGCTGTATGTCTCCGCATCGATGATGTAAGACCTCATGATGTCCGCTGGATTCGCTGTCATCGATTGGTAATGACTATATCCATCAAAAAGGTATTCGGGACAGTTATCTGGTGACATCCATGGAAGCAGAGAAGAGGATCGTGGGGGAGAAGATGCTGGCCATCTTCCGTATACTCTTGGGGTGGCTGTTATTCTGGCCTTTCCTGGACAAGATGTTTGGACTTGGATTCCAAACACCTGCCGGGAGCGGATTCATTGATGGCGGTTCGCCCTCATCGTTCGTCAGCTATGTGACCACAGGAATCTTCGCGGACCTATTCAACAGCCTTGCTGGTAACTTTGTCATCGACATAATTCTGCTGGCTGCGCTCCTTTTGGGAGGAGTGGCCCTTATTCTGGGGATTGCCTCCAAGATCTCCACCATCGGAACATCCGTGTTCCTGATAGTGATGTATTTGTTATGCGTCCCGCCTGCAGACAATCCGATCATCGATCACCGTATTGTCTTGGTAACGGGTCTGATAGCATGCTACTACCTGGGAGGATTCGAGCACTTCTCGTTGTATGAGAAGTGGAAGGGACTGTCGATAGTGAAAAGATTCCCGATCTTAGAATGAGAGCCGAGAAATTCAGCATGAGCTGAATCTGCATCCGTTCTAGAATGATGAGTGGGCCTGCCCGGATTTGAACCGGAGTCAATGGCTCCCGAAGCCACAAGGATACCAAGCTACCCCACAGGCCCACAGGGTCTGACAAATAATCGTCGGATATAAACCTTAATGCTTGCCGATACCGATGGCCTCTTCAGCGGTCTTGATGCAGGCCAGAAGATCATCGGCGGTGTTCCTCAGGGTACCTGCGTTCTCCGCTTCCATAGAGAAGATAAGCTTGCTGCCCTCGATCCTGGAATCAACATATCCGTCGTTGTCCGGCCCCAAGGCATCCATGACTGTCTTGGCAGTCTCCGCATCGGGATAATCGAACCTCAGTTCCAATGAGAGCATGATTCCTGAGTATCGGGAAAGACCATAAAATAATGATGCCGGGGATGTCCCCGGCTGAAAGGTTTCAACAGGCGAAATATCCGTACTTCCTCAGCATGCGCTTCTTCACCAGATGGCTACCGAAGAAGTACACGACGGCGATGAACGGCATCCAGATCATTGCGATTCCTGCGATGTTGTTGATGAACACGCCCTGGAAGAGTACCGTCGGGAATGTCGATATGACCTCCCAGAGCCCTCCGCTGAACGGCAGAATGGTTCCGACTATGAGCGCCACTATTGCCGAGACGACCAGTGCCTTGCAGGACCATGTCTGGAAGAATGGTAGCTTGTTGGTACGCACGATGTGGATGGCCCATACCTGCATCCAATACTGCTCTATCACCCAGATCGCCTGGAACCAGGCCTCCACGTTCGTTCCCCTAAGATTCTCCCTGGCCAGTATCAGATCAGATACGGTGGAGTAACCAGCGAACGTGAGTGCTTCTCCATTTGCGTTGAACACGGTGATATCCGATAGCGAAAGGGATGCGAACACCACGAACACCATGAATGCCCATGTGCACAGATCCGTCAGAGGGCACATCATACCGTAATGCAACATGACGTTCTTCAGATTGTTCGCGTCCCAATTCCTGGGTTCTCTCACGAACTCATCCTCGACCGTATCCCATGGGATGATCATGCATGCGAAGTCGTTGATCAGGTTGAATATCAGGACCATGATCGCTCCCAGCGGTTCCAAATTGAACAGCATGGTCGCTATGATGATCGAAAACATGTAACCGAGGTTGATGGAACCGATCATCTTGACGTACTTGATCGAATTCGCGTATACTTTCCTTCCCTCGATTGCCCCATCCTTCAGGATGCCTAGGTCCTTCTCGAGGAGGATCATGCTGGCGGTCTCCTTCGCAATGTCGGTTCCGGTGTCGACAGAGATGCTGACGTCGGCGTTCTTCATCGCCAATACGTCATTGATTCCATCTCCCATCAATCCGACGCAGTGCCCATTGTCACGGAGCGCCATTACGATACGGGATTTGTTGTCAGGGGTGAGCCTCACGAACACATCGTTGTCCTCAACCACGCTGCGGAGGGTCTCATCGTCCATCTCATCAATCTGTGGTCCGGTGAAGATCAGCGATTTGCCCGTCTCCGGCTCAAAATCCTCGACGGATGACACATCCTTCTCGCACACCTTGCAGTTGATACCGATCTGATCGCAGACGAAACGCGATACGTATTCGTTGTCACCGGTCAGCACCTTGACTTTTATGCCGTACTCGGCCAGGTCCTCGATCGCCTTCTTGGCGGTCTTCTTGACCGGATCCGTGAACACCACGAATCCTGCGAAGATCTGATCCATCTCGTCGGACGGAGAGTAGTCTGTCTTCCCCACGGGGAAGTACTTGTGAGTCACACCGAGAACGCGCATTCCCTTCTTGCTGTACCACTCTACGAGACCGAGGGTCTTGTGGATTGTCTCCTCGTCGAGATCCCTCATCTCCCCTGCCTCATCCAGATACCTTGTGGAGATGGACAGTATCTCGGGGACTGCCCCCTTCGTAATCATAAGGTTCACATCGTTCTTCCTTCTGACCACGACGGTGGCCCTTCTCCTGATGAAATCGAAGGGGACGTCTCCTATGAGCTCATACTCGTCGAGCTCCTCCATGAGGTACTCTCTCTCCGCATGCTCCTGGATGGCCCAATCTATCTGATTGGTGGCGGAACTGAGTTTGGTGCTGTTCAGGCACACGAGCTTCTCGACCAATGAGCTGTGAACCCCGTAGATGTCGCAGCTCTCCTCGACTGAGATCCTGTTCTCCGTGAGGGTACCGGTCTTATCGGAACAGAGGATGTCCATAGCTCCGAAGTTCTGAATGGCGTTGACGTCCTTGACGATGACCTTCTTCTTGGACATGTCGATGGAACCCTTGGCCAGATTGGTCGAGACTATTGTGGCCAGCATCTCTGGCATAAGGCCGATGGCCAAGGTGATGGCGAAGATCAGGGCCTCGAGCACATCCTCCATCAGGAACGCTCCTGCGTTGAAATAGGCCTTCAGGACCATTATGATGAACACAGGGGGAACCGTGTAGATCATCAGCTTGAGCAGAACGTTGACGATGTCCTTGCTGCCCCTGTCGTATGTCGTCTTGGTGGCCTTTGTCGAGAGCTTTTCGGCCATGGATCCTATGACAGTGTCGTCACCGACTGCGATGACGACGGCCTCGGCGGATCCAGCCATCACGTTGGTGCCCATGAATGCGAGATTGTTGCATTCCAGGATGCTCCCGTCACACTTCACGGGCTCCGAGAATTTGGTGGCAGCCTCGGACTCCCCAGTGAGAGCCGACTGGTCCACCTTCATATGATGGGAT
Source organism: Methanomassiliicoccales archaeon LGM-RCC1 (assembly GCA_030168575.1). NCBI lineage: Archaea > Methanobacteriati > Thermoplasmatota > Thermoplasmata > Methanomassiliicoccales > Methanomassiliicoccales archaeon LGM-RCC1. The sequence goes on from CP115555.1 coordinate 1,609,787, forward strand.
TTGATGATCCTGACATCCGCAGGGATGACGTCCCCCATATCGAGGATAAGTATGTCTCCTGCCACTAGATCTGAAGAATCGACTTCTGTCTCGACGCCCTCACGGCGGACTGTGATAATGGTCGTGACCATGTTCACCAGCTTCGCCGCAGCTTTACCACTGCGGGTCTCCTGGATGAAGGTCATGGTTCCGCTGATCATGATCAGAGTGGTCAGGATGATGCAGTAGATGATATCGGGATCCAAAATCATCCACAGGACATCTATGACTGCCAGTGCGATTATGAATACGTTGCAGAATGAATGATACAGTCTTTTGAGGACCACGTGGGTGTTGTGGTTAGAGACCAAATTCTCCCCGTACTTGATACGGGATGTTGTCAGTTCCTCGTTGTAGTGACCTTCGATCCTGGTGTTGTACTGCTCGATGATAGCATCCACATCCTTGGACGCTGCATCCTTCATTCTCTGCTCTGGTGAGAGCATATCCGTTGCCACAAAAAACTCGTATCATGTTCTGTTCTTAAATGTGACCTTTGGAATGTGTTACTATTTGTTTCTTAGAGCTCATCCATGTCCCTAGGGAAACAAACCGAAAGTGTGGAGACACATCACTCCGCTAGGCCGTCAGAATCGTGAGCTTGCATCTCGAACATCTCGATGATCTCGCCGACTGTTGTGCACTGCTCCGGGGACTTGTCGTCCCTTACCCTTCCGGTGAACCTGGGGAACCTTATCCCGAGACCTGAATCCTCTTTGAGGATGCCTTTGGCAGCGGTGTGGATCGGACTGAGGGTTATCTCTGCGGCCACGACCTCAAGAACTGTGGTGGGATTGAACCAAACATCAGGTATCATCTCTGCATCGACCATGGAGGGTTTCTTCTCAGACAGTCCTGAGTTGAGGAGTTCTGGCATGGAGTCCAGGAAGGCATCGTCGAATCCGGTACCGAGCTTGCATACGGTCTCGAACCTTCCCGTGTCCTCGTTGAACGCGGCCATCAGGAGAGCGCCGTACTTCCCGGCCCTCTTTCCCATTCCGTAGAACGCTCCCACGACGGAAAGGTCGAATGAATCCGTGAGTGCCTGCTGATAGTCCTTCTTGTACTTGATCCACAGGAATCCTCTCGATCCTGCTCTGTATATGGATTCTGGAGCCACGGATTTGGCCATGATTCCCTCGCACCTTGCCGCCACGGCCTGGGCGAAGAACTCCTCTCCCTCCTCGGGACTGTTGACCAGCCTCATGGTGGTCATCTGAATCTTGTCCCCGATGTCGAAGGTCGATTCCAGTTCGGATCTCCTCTCCAGATAGGGGATGTTGGTCATGTCCTGACCGTCGCGGTAGAGGATATCGAACATGAATATCCTGACGCTGACCTCCTTGACCGCCTCGTCCATTCCGTGCTTCTTCCTGCGGTGGGTGACAGCTTGGAAGGGCAGCATGTATCCTGTCTCGGGATCGATGGCCACGCATTCGCCCTCGATGATCGCTTCCCCTGCCTTGCACCTCTCCCTGAGGGCTTCTGCGATATCAGGGAAATTGGTGGTGAGGTTCTCCAGTCTTCTGGAATACAGCCTGACGGAATCCTTCCCGATGTGTGCCTGGACCCTGATGCCGTCGTACTTGTATTCGATGGCGCACTTACCGCCCATCTTTGCCACGACTTCGGATACCGAGGGGAGACGCTCCGCGAGCATGACCTTGATCGGATTGTCGATTGTCACCTTGATCTGGTTGACCGCGTCCATTCCGCCTTCGGCGATGGTTTCCGCTACGAATCCTATGTCGCATGTGATGTTGAACGCTCTCTCTATGGCAGGCCTGTCCTCCTTCGTGGCGAAGGCCTCCGCCAGAGCGTCGAGTATCGTCATGTCTCCTGCACCGACCCTCATCCTTCCTGTGACGATCCTGCAAAGGTACCTTGCCTCTACTGGTCCGGAGTCGTGTAGCATGTTGGCCAAGAGCTTCATCTTCTTGTCTTGGGAATCTTTACCTTCGGCATCCTGGATCGCTGTGAGCCCCTTGTAGACCCTATCGACGGTGAGCTCCTCGGCGAACAGCGTCATCTGCTTCTTCTTGGAGATCAGCTTCTCAGCCACCTCCCCGGGATCGCCGGTCTTGATCCACAGCTCCTCTGCCACGGATTCGGGTGTTCCGGATGTGAAGGATATCGCCTTCAGAACCAGCCTATCTGCCATCCCGAGCTCCTTCGCGATGAAGTCCGGATGGAGCTTTCCCTGGGAGAGATAGATGATGTTCCTGAGCTCGGACTTGTCCACCGTACGGATGAAATCCGCAAGGATCGTGGTCATCTCCAGACGGCTGCCTGTAGCTTCCAGTCTGTCGAAGGTGTCCGCTAGCTCGGAATACAACATGCCCGCCTAATCGGGCGGTAACGTAATAAGACTTTTCAGAAATCGTCGAGACCGCGCTGAGTCCCATGGGGGTTTATGGGCCTGCCCCTCTTCAGCTCCTCGTTGAGCCTCTCGATGTTATCGCGCATGGTCTGCTCCTTGCGCTTGCTTGCAGCCTCGGTACCCTCGTCCATGGTATCCTCGACTATCAGCACGTAAACGTCACCGTCGTTCTTCCTGCCGGTACGCCCTCTTCTCTGGATGGTCCTTATCTCTGAAGGCACCGGCTCATAGAAGATGACGGCATTGGTGCTGGAAATGTCGAGTCCCTCCTCTCCGACAGATGTGGCCACGATGACGTTGACCTCTCCGCTGCGGAGCTTGTCTAGAAGGGCAACCTGTTCCTTCTGCGACATCCCCTCCTTGGACTGGCCTATGAGCTTGGCGACCTTCGCTCCGGGGATGGTCGATAGTTTGGCGACCATCATCTCGCAGGTGTCCCTGAGCTCTGTGAAGACCATCACCTTGGAACCGGGATCGTCATTGATGGTCCTGCTTACGATGGACATGGTCTTGGACACCTTCGGATGCTCCACGTTCGTGGTGTCCACGATCTTCCTCATCTCTTGGTACTCTGGAGTACCGATGATCTCCTTGGCGCTCCTGCCGCCGCGCTCCTGCTCGGATTCCGCTTCGATCTTCTCCAGATAGATCCTCAAAGGGGTGATACCCTGCGTCTCTGCCAGCTTCATGGCGTGCAGGATCTTGATCCCCTTGGCGGTCAGGGACAGGCCTCTGTATACCGTGGATGTCTTCTCTCCGGAGTTCAGCCTCGCCTGCAGCATCCTCTGCACATCCAGGAAATGCCCTCTGGTGGGAGGTCTGGCCGGATTCATGAGCTTCAAGGCTACTAGATTGTTGACATAGACTCCTAGCTGCTTCTTCAGAAGATAATCGATTTTGAGAAGGTCCTCCGGGAGCTTCAACCTGACCTCGGTGATGTATGTATCATGAACATAAGGCGACACATCGGGGTCGTCCTCAGTCTTGGCATCGATCCTCCTGAGATTCAGGTTGCCGCAGACCTCCTTGATCTTGTTGATGTTCGCTCCGGGAGATGCGGTCATGCCTATCGAGCGGATGCTGTTAGAACAGTACTCGGCGACGGTGACGTAAGCGTAATCCCCCACTCCTCTGTGAGCCTCGTCGTAGATGACCAGGGAGAACGGGTCCATGCTGTACCTCCCCTCCTTCAGATCGTTGGCTACTGTCTGGGGGGTGGCGATTATGACGTCGTTCTGAGCCATCATCTCTGCCCTCTTCTCCGGGGCCGTCTCTCCGCTTATGATGCACAGGGAATGCCCGACCATGAGCTCTGTGAACGTCTTCTGATGCTGATCGAGCAGGGGCTTCGTCGGAGCCAAAATCAGAACCTTCCCTTTCGGGAGGAACTCTACGGCTACGTACAGCGCTACGATGGTCTTCCCGAGTCCCGTCGGTAGGATGAGCAGGGTGTTGGTATCGATACAGCCCCGGACCATGTTGATCTGGTAGCTGCGCTCCTCCACCTTGTTCGGTGCTATGAAGGGATGGACTACGTAGCTCATCGCCGGTACATGTCGTAAGGATATCAAAAATATTGTGAGAAAATGGGTTTGAATGGGCCGTCAGGCCCTTTTTATGTTTAGTGGCATCCGCCGCCGCAGGAAGCGCAGCCCTGGAAGTTGGGGTCGCGGATCATGAGGCCGGTTCCGAAGTTGGGGTCGTCGACGAACTCGATGACGCACTTGTCGAGCTCCACCTTCGTCTCCTCGTCGTAGAACATGTTGAAGTTCTTGGCGGTGTCGTCGACTATGTCTCCCTCCATCTCCTTCTCCTGGAAAGTCATTCCGAACTGGGGTCCGGAACATGAGGATCCCGAGATGTAGATCTTGATGCCGTAGCCGGTCTTCTGGTTCTTCTCGAGAAGATCGGTGATGAAAGTTACTGCCTCAGGCTCGATTGTTACCATTGTTATCAACCACTCCTAACAGGGACCAGTTTATAAAACATGGCCCAGGGTACTTCGTACTACCGCTGTTAAGCTGACTTAACGCAGTTACCTCTGCCAACCCCTTCAGTCATACTTGATTCCAAATGCGTCAGCATAGGCCCTCAGTGCATAGGACTGCGAGCGGGTCATGGACATGTAGGAACCGATCATGATGCTCTCGAGTATCTCGTCCCTTGTCGCACCGGCCTCGATGGCGTGCTTGATCTGCACCTTGAGGCAGTACTCTCCGCAGACAGCTGCCGCGGCGGATATGGCGATGAGGAACCTCTCCTTCCTGGGGATTGCCCCGTCCTTCCTGTCAAGGATGGCTTGGCTGAATTCCGCACTGGGGAGGAACATGTCGGGACGCTCGCTCATGACCTGGTTGACGACAGGGATGAACCCGTAGCTCTCTTTGATGGCATTCAATATCTTGTCCGTCTTCTCGCGCTGTGCCGGATCTTCTTGCATGCTACGATGAAGGGCTAGTGACTAAATAAGTTAGAATGGTCAGCATGACTTCTACATTCATCTTTATAATCTGATCATGACCCGTACGTATCTGCGTATGGTTACGCAGGAAGAAATCGATGACAAGGAAATGCGACATCGACAGGATATTCAAAGAGAAAGGAAAGGAACTGGGCTTCGACACTATTGTGGCTGAATTCAGCCCCGAACGCGAGATGAAGGTTAACTGGACCCGCACGGACAGGATGATCAAGCTCCAGGTGAGCGATTACCTGGACGAGATCTCAGAAAGATGCATGGGGAAACTGGCGGACATGTTGCTATCGAGGATGGTGAACCAGAGGGACGTAGGCTTCCCGGCGGAACTGTTAGAGTACCTGTATTCGGAGAAGTTCAGGGCCAAGAAGGTACCCGTCTACCTCAGCAGGATACCGAACGTCAGCATCGGGCCTGAAGGCCGCAATGTCAACCTCAGCAGATCGATGGAGAGACTCGTCAGGATGGGGCTGGTCGAGCCGGATGACGTGCTTGAGCTGAGATGGATCCCCATGGGGTCCTCTTCGGACGTGGGGCATTCGAGCATATTCATGAGGACCATCTGCATGAACCGCAGGCTGGATACCGCATTCATCCCCGAAGAGGTCCTCGACCTCTGCCTGTTCACACAGGTGCTTTTCGTGCAATTGGGGTTCGCCGAGGACTTCAACGAGAAGATCGCCGAGTACCAGAGAAGACTGCAGGAATTCCCTGGTTTCAACAGGATCAGAAACATTCTGGAGGACGCTGGCCTCAGCATACCGTGTTGAGTGTCCCCCGGATGCTAACACACTCTTTCATGGTTACGACGATGACGCCGATCTCGGAGCACTGACTTACACCGGGGGTATGTGTCGGACCCCACGTTGACCCCCGGTCATCGCTGTGACGACACGTCACCAACTCCCGCGGGAGCCCAACAAAGTTGGGATGAGGCCGCTGTACGCCGTCCCGTGCACATGGCGATCATGAATCACGCCCCTTTGCCGGTACGACAAGGATGACACGACTGAGTGGTATTTAAACTAACGAGGAAAAACGGCGGTCAAACCCGACCCGCTCAAGGAGGTCTGTCTGAAGAGGTTTTCCATACTTCTTTATCCTAGAACCATCGTTGCTTCGACGATGAACCACCTCAGGATCGATCTGGACAAATGCGTCGGCTGCGGCAAGTGCGCCAAGATGTGTCTAGAGCACAATATCGTGATCGAGGACCGCAAGGCCAAAGAGGTGGGTACCAAATGCCTCGAATGCTCGCACTGCGTATCGAGCTGCCCCAAGGGAGCGATTGAGCTCATCCCTCACGTGAACGGAGAGGGTGGTTTCTTCGCCAGCATCAAGCAGGACAAGATGTTCGACGGTTCCATGATCAATGACAGAGACCTCGATGAGCTCATTTCCGCCATGGATCACGGCAAGAAGGACAAGTACCAAATCTTCGTTCTGCAGGGAGACAACCTCAACAGGTTCATGGACACTGTATGCGACGTGGTCAAAGACAGGGAGGGGGATTTCCCAATCGTCAGAGAATGGTCGCAATGGAGAGCGGAAAACAACGTCCTGCAGCCTAACCGCTCACTGTGGGAAGGGCAGCAGATGCTGTTCATCTGCGCGGACGGACCGGAAAATGCCCTCAACGCCTCCAGGAGGATGATTGCCAAGGGCCTGGAGCTCGGCATCCGCGGTTTCCACTCCAACGTCACGATGGCGGCATACAAGGCCGACAAGGCTAGAATCATCGCCTTCTTCCCACATGCCACCAAGGAACTTCAGATGGCATACGTCATCGGCCATGCCAGACGTCTGGTGGAGCCTGTGTTCAAACCCATGTCCAAGTTGAAGGGATTGTTAGACAGAATCTAAATTGACGTTGTTAGATAACGTCATTCGTCGAATATTTTTCGATAAAAGCAACGAAACATACCATTTTTGTTAGACATCTGACGAATTCTATAAAAATCGTAGAATTTGACTAGTTTTTCTACGAATTTCAAAACGGATTTACGATATTCAACAGAATATCAAAAATGAATACCCAAGTATTATAATAAAGGTCTAAGATAACCACTCATGAAAGGACTACTGACACCCAACTCTGTCGCCATCATTGGTGCATCCAACGATGAAACGAAGCTAGGTGGAATGCTTCTCAAGAACATGATCAACGCCGGATTCACCGGCAAGCTGTACCCCGTCAACCCCAAGGGAGGGGAGATTCAGGGACTCAAGGCATACACATCCATCACCGAGATCCCCGAACCCGTGGACCTCGCCGTGATCTCCATCAAGGCCGCATTCGTTCCCGACGAGATGGCTAACCTGAAGAAGAACGGCTGCCACTGCGCAACCATCCTCACAGCAGGATTCAAGGAGGACAGCCCCGAAGGAAAGATCCTGGAGCAGAAGCTCGTAGCCGCCGCGAAGGAGGCTGATGTCAAGTTCTTCGGACCCAACTGTTTCGGTAACATGAACCCCTGGGCCGGAGTGAACGCCACTTTCGCACACCTCCTTCCCAGGAAGGGACACATCTCCATATTCTCCCAGTCCGGAGCGGTCGGATCATCGATCATCGACTGGGCATATTTCAACAAGATCGGTATCGCCAACTTCGTCACCTTCGGAAACAAGGCCGACCTGGACGAAGCTGACATTATCCCCGAGATATCCGAGGACCCCAACACGAAGGTAATCGGAATGTACTGCGAGGGAATCTCCAACGGACACAGGTTCGTCTCGGCTATCGAGAACATGCCCGTCGATAAGCCGATTGTCGTCTACAAGTCCGGAAGGACTCAGGCCGGAGCCGCCGCCGCATCCTCTCACACGGGATCCCTGGCAGGCGCCGATGCCGTCAACAATGTCATATTCAAGAAGCTCAACGTCTACAGGGCGAGCAGCCTGGACGACATGTTCGATGTTCTGAACGTGTTCAGCGGCTGCACCGAGATGAAGAAGAGCGGATTGGGAATCATCACCAACGCTGGAGGACTCGGAGTCATGTCCGCGGATGCCGCCTTCGATGCGAAGGAGGTCTACGCAGTCAAGTTCTCGGACGAGACCATCAAGGAGATCAGGCAGAGAGTACCCACCGTCGCCGGTGTCACTAACCCCATCGATATCCGCGGTGATGCAAAGCCCGAGTACTTCAAAGAGGTCATCGACATCCTTTCACACGATCCCGAGGTCGGAGCACTGGTCATCATGGGTTCACCGCTCGACACAGCGGACCTCGAGGCGGTCGCACAGTCCATCGTCGAAATCAAGGACCAGATCCCTGTTCCCTTCGTCGTCTGCTTCGCAGGCGGTCACAAGTGCGACAAAGCCAACAACTACCTCAAGGAGGCCGGAATCCCCACCTACCCCACACCTGACAGGGCCATCCATGCATTGGACATCCTCAGGTCATACACGATCAACAAGGAGAAGAAGCACACCAAGATGTCCTACCCTGCCGTCAACGGCGGAGGAAGGGCTGCAGTCAAAAAGATCATCGACCAGGTCAGATCCGAGGGAAGGGACTCCCTCTCCGAATCCGAAGGAAAGGAGATCCTCAAGGCTTACGGTGTACCCACTCCCGGCGAGGCCACGGTCACATCCGCGGACGAGGCGGCAAAGGAGTGCGACAGGATCGGCTATCCCGTCGTCATGAAGATCGTATCCCCCGACATCAAGCACAAGACCGATGTGGGAGGAGTCGTCGTAGGCGTCAAGGACGCTGCCGATGCCAAGGCTGCATACCAGAAGATCATGGACAACTGCACTAAGAACGTGCCCGGAGCCAAGATCGACGGAGTCTCCATCCAGCAGATGGTCTCCGGACAGGAGGTCATCCTCTCTATGATTCGCGACGTTCAGTTCGGACCTGTCGTGTCCTTCGGACTCGGTGGAATCTACGTCGAGATCCTCAGGGAGATCTCCCAGGCACACGTTCCCATGACCGAGGAGCAGCTGGACGAGATGATCACCTCCACCAAGGCGTACAAGCTCATGTCCGGTGCAAGGGGACTCGCCAAGTCCGACATCCCCGCGATGAAGGAGACCATCAAGAGGATCGCACTCATCGCAGAAGAGAACCCCGAGATCCACGAGCTGGAGATAAACCCTGTCATCGTGCAGGTCGAGGGCAAGGGTGCCTACGCCGTCGATGCCCTGGTCACACTCGTCAAAGAGTGATCCCAAACATTTACGGGGGAACCTTCCCCCTTCTCTATTCAGAGTGTGAAGTCCGCCGGCCTTCAAAGAAGGATCGACGCCGGCGGACTCCAGGCCTTATAGTCGGCTCAGACTTCTTCCATCACGAAAGGATTATATCCAATCGATTACGATTGTAATATCACCAATCGTAATGGTCAGCCGAAATCCTCCTTGCGGATTCCGACAGAAACTGATCTGTGCGATCGGCACAATATCACCTCCTGCCGAGGCCGGGGTCGATCAACCCTGATTGAACCTCTTTGATCCGCCATTTCGGACCACAGAGGCCCGAACTCCGGCGGGAGAACACCACTTCTGGATGTATATGATGTTTCGCCCAACCCGTCACAGCTAACATTCATATTGTTAATTTACGTCAGTCAGAACCATAATCATCCATCCCGAACGGTCATCAATATATCGGATGAGCCCATTGTGACTCCGATGACATCCGAACTCGTCTTCGTCGGACTGGGCCTCAGCGGCACTGATGGAATGACCGTCAAAGCGTTCAACGCACTGAAGGAATGCGACAAGATCTATGCAGAATTCTACACATCGTTCCTCATTGGTACGAAGGTCGAGGACCTGGAAGCTGCCATCGGCAAGAAGATCAAGGTGCTCTATAGGGCGCAGGTCGAAGAGAACGACGACATCATCAAGGATGCCCTCGAGATGAGGGTCGGATTCGTCACTGCAGGCGACCCCATGTCCGCCACCACCCATGTGGACCTGAGGATACAGGCCGCAGAGGCCGGGATCCCAGTGAGGCTGTTCAACGGGATCAGCATATTCTCCGCATGCCCCACCGTGTTCGGATTGCAGAATTACAAATTCGGAAGGGCGGTGACGCTGCCGTTCATCGAGCAGGGATACCACCCCAAGTCCCCCTATGACCACATAATGGCCAACAAGAAGATGGGGCTGCACACGATGATCCTCCTGGACATACACGCTGACGAGCTCAGGTACATGACCGCCCATGAGGCCATCGAATGGCTGATGCTTGGAGAGGAGAAATGGCAGGAAGGTCTGATCGACGACAAGACCATCCTGTGCGTCGCATCACAAGTGGGATCGCCCAATGAGAAGATCTTCGCAGGATATCCGCAGGACCTGCTGAAGATGGATCTAGGGGAGCCTCTGTTCACTCTCGTGCTACCGGGCAACCTGCATTTCATGGAGCAGTACGCACTGGTCAGATTTGCTGGGGCTCCTGAGGAAATCATAGAGGATGAATGATCTCCAGCCAGCAAACTAAAAAATTTATGAACCATTAAATGCTGGATGGATAAGGGACATTACATCCAACCACCTTATATAGAAATAATGCGGTTTCGGTATCAACTAGCATAGCTAGGTGATTACAATGAAGATGAATTCAAAGATTCTCGCAGTTGCAGTCGTCGCCATGTTCGTTGCTACAGCTTTCGCTGTTGTCGCAACAGAGGACAATGATGCTGCAGATGTCACATATCACTTTTACATACAGTGCAATGATGACACATCGAACGCTGTTCCCATCAACCAGTGGCTCAAAGCCTATACAGCAGACGAGAAGAGTGCAGACAACTACCTCGAAGCTCTTATAGAAGGCCTTCAAGATGCTGAGATTGACTATGAGATGAGTGGAACGTGGCTTGTTTCCATTGGAAGTTACGAAAGCCATGGAGATTGGCATGACTACTCCACATACTATGGATTCGCCGTATTCTATGCTGATGGCGACAAGTGGAAGCCGACCAACACCTACGATGAGTCGACCACTTTTGCCATCGTCTTTGACAAGTATCTGTCCGTCGAAGAGTATAACGCTCTTTCTGACGCAGATAAGGCAAAGTACTCCTACAGCGAGTACGGATACGCTCAGAAGCTCCCCACCGTCGGAACCACTGCTTACGACAACACCATGATGCTCATCATCATCGCGATTATCGTCATTGTCGTAATTGCTGTCGCTGTATTCTTCTTCATGAAAAAGAAGAACGCTTGATTTTCAAGGTTGTTAAACTCTTTACTAAACCTCTTACTTTGTAAAAATTGATGGTGATTGTTTGAATATCCGTACGTTGAAGGAAGAACACGCGCCCATGACGGCTGAACGTATATTCCAACTCAAATCAAGATTCACCTTTGCCATCATTATAATAGGTGTGATTATCGCTGTGGTATTCGCAGTCAACACCACTGAAGCCACACAGGACCATGCTACAGGCATACTCATTGATTTCGAAGAGTACGACGTTACCTGGTTCGAAACCGATCTTAACGTAAATAAAGATCCGATTAACCTGCTGAAAAATGCTTGCGAAGAGAATCTGTATCCACTGACCATCGACTCCAAAGGGACTGTGATAGAGATCAACGGCATATCTAACGATGCGGACAGGACTTGGGGCCTCTGGTATGTCGAAAATGGAGGCAGCACCGAATGGGTGAAATCTGAAAGCTATGAGATAGATGCCAGCCAGTATGCGATAATCGCCTGGGCCTTCAGAGCCGAGGGGGACAAGCCAACAGTGGCAGTCGACCTCACCGGAGTTTGTTTCTTTGGATACGGCCAATCACATAGAGTAATAACTCTCTCACCAGTAGCTACAGAGACCGTATATTCTCTCAACGCTGGAAACATCATCGTTGGTACAGACTACTATAGCAACTATCCCGACGATGTAAACAACAGAAAGAGAACTGGAGAAGTCACAGTCACAGGAACCTACACCGATCCGAACTATGAGATCGTTGTAAAACTGAACCCCGATATGATTATAGGTGACGGATCCCAATTCAATCAGATTCAATTATGCAAGACCGCTAGGTCAAGCTTCAATTCTGTTGTCCTCTACCCAGGAGAGGACATACATACAATATTTGATAACGCGTATATCGCCAGTGTCGCAATAGGCTATGATTTGGCCTTTGATATGGTTTATCAAAACGACACCGAGGCGCTGGACGAAATCGATAGAGCTCTGACCTCCATCCCCCACTCAGAGAAGAAGGTCATGGTCGCCCTGTCTACTGACGTGGCCCCCTATGTCGGCGGAAGTGAGACCTATATCGACGATATGCTGACGACGGTGTATGTGAGCAATGCTTTCTCATCAGTCGACGGCTGGTCCCATATCAGCACAGAAATGATTGCACTATGCAATCCAGACATCATAATAGTGGTCACCGACCAGTACGAGGCCACAGAGTCAGAATGGGATATTATGTACTCTCATCTATACGACACGTGGAAGGCTACCGATGCGTACAAATCCGGAGAGATTTACCTGCTAACAGGTGCCTCCACCGACCTCGCATCACGCGCTTCACCGAGATTTCCGCAAATCGTCGAGATCCTGGGAGAGATATGCTATCCAGAGGCATTCAAATTAGAGAGCATGCCCAAATATCTGGGCGATAATTACCTTGATTACCTGGTCTACACCAAGTATCTGGGATACAACTGAGGAATTGAAATGGATCGCAGGAAGACATTGTTGATGTGTGCCCTATTGGTATTGGCATTCACAGCCACCCTCGTCGCAGAGGCACAGCAGGAGTCGGATGCGTCCGACAGTACCGCAAACATCCTTTTCGATAAGGGGAACGGCGATATCAAATGGTATGCCGCTAACGGAACGGGGACTGTCTCCGATGTTATAGTCTCGACGCTAAACTTAAACGGCCACCAGGCTTCAATATCTGGTTCAAAACTGACCGTGGACGGCAAGAGCAGTTACACAGTGGGAACCGGGATGGCCACATCGGATGACATACTGACAAACCCCGGAACTTCATCTGTTACGGTTACGAGCACCTGGATAGTGTATGAATGGACAGACGGCAAATGGGAACCGAAATCAAATCTCTCATCATCGTTCGACGGAACATATGCGATTGGATTCTATCCTGCGGGCACGGTTCCCGCCGAGACTCCTGACCATCAGTCCATAACTTGCATGGGTAACGACTCCACTATGCAATACTACATGAACGCCAGAATATCATCCGACAGTCCCGAGTTCGTCTGGGGAAACAACGGTATGAATGGTGTGAAGGGATCGTACTCCCAGCCGCTAACCGCTTCGGGCCTGGTGTTCGTGAAGTATGGTTACGGCATGAAAGAGTATGCGCAGAATGCCTGCATGACTTGTATGGATCTGTATACTGGTGAAGAGAAATGGCATTTCTTCTTCCCCACCACATACTATGAAGTCACAACTTCTGCAATAGTCGGAGACTACCTGTATGTCCAATCCTCGTTCGGTAAGCTATACAAAATCAACTACAAGACATCCGAGGGCGACATAACCAATTCGATGGATGTCACTACTTTCTATGGAGCCCCGGCACCTACATCAGACGTCAAGGTACCTAATAAAATCCCTGAGGGAGTCCATGGAAAGAACAATGCAGATGGATTAACATCACTGAGCTACAACTCTGGCGTCCTAGTATCTAAAGGGGTCACAGGCATGGTGTATTGCTTCGACCTTAATCTGAATCCCATATGGTCTTGCCAGACAAGTGGTGTGAGCTATACCTATGCAGCCTCCATCGATGATGATTACGTCTATGCTGGTCAGTTTGACGGTCACCTGTATGTCATCGATAAGAAAAACGGAAATCTGATTTATGACCAGCTCGTCTACGAAAAATACAAGGGTGACGACTACACTGGTTCAGTCTGCCCTGTAGCTATCTTAGAGAAAGACGGAGAGAAATATCTAGGCATGGCATTTAACGATGGATTGGTGATGAGTTCTAGAGTCTACGGAATTGCGATGTACAAAGTGGATTTAGACGATGGGTTCTCGCTAAATGAAGTGGTAAAGATCGAATCAAGTTTGGGTGCGGTAAGCGGTTATGTTACTCCATTCATTTCTGAAGAATTCACTGGTTTCTATTTCTCTTGCAACAAGGATTCCACACCTACAGTGTGCCGTATAAACCTAGAAGGCAAGGTCGAGTATCTTAGCACCGCCAACTACGTCACGCATGGGGCTCTTGTAAATATCAATAATGAGAAACTCGCTGCAACCAGTTACACTAAAGGTCAGCCACTCATGGAGTTTGATCTCGACGGAAAGAGAATAGGAGAATACTGGATTCCTGATGACTACACCGACTTCTGCATGACAAATGCGATATTCATCGACGGATACTACTTCGGTGGTAACGATGTCTCGGTATACTTCGTAAAGGGAGGATTCGACGAACCAAAGAACGTTGATCCAGTCGATCCTGTTGATGACAGCAACCTCTGGTTAGCCATCAGCGTGGTAGTTTCAATTATCGCCATACTTCTAATCATATATGCCGCCTTAAAGTTCGTCAAAGGCTGGGAACATCCTTTCGCACAGCTTAAGGATTCCTTCGGACACTTCCTGTACGGAGACGATTACACCCATAACACCCTTCGCAGACACAGACTTTGGCTGGTCATGGGCGTAGGTATAGTGCTCACACTGTTCGTGATGCTATTGTCCATGTGTCTCGGGCCCACATCGATAATGAGTCCTGGAGAGATGTTCTCATCACTGTTCTCCGCCATCGGCAAAGGAGGGCAGAACCTGAACTACAACGAATTGATGGTGTACAGTGCAAGATTACCGAGAACCTTGGTCGCCCTGGCTGTCGGTATCGGGCTATCCATTGCCGGTGCGATGTATCAGGCTATCATTAGAAACCCTCTAGTCGATCCATACATCATGGGAGTGAGTTCCGGAGCGGGAACAGCGGCCATAGCTGTAATAGCGTTCGACTTCACGTTCTTCGGACTATTCCCATCGCATTCTATCTACCTGACTGCCATCGCGGCCGCACTCGGGGGAATCATTGCCTTCGGATGCACAATGTTGCTCGCAAACAGATCCGGTGGTTCTTCAGTCAATTATGTTCTCTCGGGAGTGATCGTTGGCCTTGTATTCGGAGCCGCACAGACTCTAATGCTGACATTCGCTGGAAGCAAAGTATCCGGTGCACTTTCATGGCTGTACGGTTCATTCGCGGAGATTACCTGGGCAAAGGTATGGATTGTCCTCATACCGGCGCTCGCGATCTCCTTTGCTGCCCTATTCTGGGCCAGAGAATTCAACCTCGTGCTTCTGGGCGAGGATCAGGCCAAGCAGATGGGTTTGAATGTCAAGAAGTTCAACCTGATCATGCTGACATTGGCGTCAGTCCTGACCGCCATCTGTGTTGCGTTCTGCGGAATCATCGGATTCGTCGGACTGGTCATCCCCCACCTATGCCGTATGATGCTTGGAGGGGATCACAGGCTTGTGCTGCCTGCGTCCATGGCGTTCGGAGGATTCTTGATGATAGCAGCGGATCTGCTGTCAAGGATGCTGATCATCGGATTCGAATTACCAGTCGGAGCCATCACCACGATCATAGGTGTGCCTGTGTTCGCTTGGCTCCTTATCAAGAGGGGGAAGATGTATGACGGATGATCACAACGAGGCCCCTCTGCTGGAGCTCAGGGACCTTCACAAGATCTACGAGGACGGATACCACGCGGTGAGGGGAGTATCATATAAAATTGGCCCCGGACTGCTGGTGGGACTGATCGGCCCCAACGGGTGCGGTAAATCCACCATGATGAAGTGCATCAACAGGCTGCACGACATCACCGAAGGCGATGTCCTGATTGACAGCGAGTCCGTAAGAGAGAAGAGCCCCAGCGAGATCGCGAAGGTTGTCGCCAACGTCCCTGCCGAGCTAAAGGCCAGTTTCGGACTGACCGTGTACGAGACAGTGATATTAGGAAGATATCCCTATCTGAAGAACATGTGGTGGGAATCCCCGGAGGACGAGTCCTTCGTGGAGGACGCCCTCAAGAAGTTCGGAGTATCGCATCTGAAAGACCGCCCGCTCAGTATGCTATCTTCAGGAGAGAGGCAGCGCGTTCTCATCGCAAAGGCCTATGTCCAGCAACCCAGACTGATGCTCGTGGACGAACCGACTTCACACCTCGACATGAAGTACAAGCTGGATGTCATGGAGTACCTCAGCGCCATGGTCAAAAAGGACATGACCATCCTCGTTGCGGAGCACGACATCTCTCTGATGGCAAGGTACTGCGACCTGTGCATCATCATGAAGAAGGGTGAGATCGTGGCCATCGGCAAGCCGAAGGACGTCATCACACCCGAACTGATCGAGGATGTCTACGAGGTATCCGCATCGGTCGGACTCGATAAGGACGGAGAGCTGTTCGTACTCCCGAAGAGGTTTAGGAAAGATCACGACATCCTTTAATCAGAGCATTCAATCCAAGGGACATGGTCAAATGCCTTCGCGTACCAAAGAAAGACGGGGAATTCGTCCGTTCACGTCTGGTATCAGAGGACCTTCTGGACCTTGATTCCAAGATACGCGCTGAAGGCGACTTCCTTCTAATACCGATCAAGTGCGACTCCTTCGAAGAATACGAGGTGTTAGACTGCGATCTCGAGGTCCAGGAGCACAAGGTGTCCGACTACACGGAGATCGCCAAGGTGCCCCAGGATCTGGAGGATGCCCTTCCCAGTTCATTCGATGTCGTCGGTGATGTCGCAATGATCAAGATCCCCGACGAACTTTGGGATTACAGACACCAGATAGGGGATGCACTGATCAAGGTCAACAGGAACATCCGTGTGGTTTTCCATGACTACGGCGTCAAAGGGGACTTCAGGATAAGGGATCTGGAGAAGATCGCAGGAGAGGGCTCATCAGAGACTGTCCACAAGGAGTTCGGAGTCAAACTGTACACCGACCCTTCCAAGGTCTACTTCAACCCAAGGCTATCCTCGGAGAGGTCCAGGATCGCCAACCTTGTGAAGGATGGCGAGACGATAATCGACATGTTCGCCGGCGTCGCCCCGTTCGGCACCGTCATAGGGAAATTGGCAAAACCCGATGTCATCTACTCAATCGACCTCAATCCTGAAGCGGAACGCTTTGCAAGGATGAATGCCGATAAAAATCACATCGGATGCATCAGACCGATGACGGGCGATTCCTCGAAACTCATCTACGACCTGCCCATGGCCGACCGTGTGATAATGAACCTGCCCCAGATAGCCGACAGATTCCTTGGATTCGCAATGGATCGGATGAAATCTGGTGCGACAGCACACATGTACAAGATCATCGAAAGGGCGGAATTCCCTCAATTCTGCGGTGATCTTACGAAAGAAATGAAAGAGAAAGGACACCGCATCGAGATACACAGCTCTGAATTGAAGACTTACTCTCCGACCATGAGCGTGTACTCGATGGATGTCGTTAAACTTTGAATCAATCCTTCTTGATCTGCTCCAGAGTGACGCCCGTCTGACCCTGGTAGTGGCCGCTCCTCTCCGAATAGTCCTTCAGCGTTTCGCTGTTCAGGGTCTCGAAGACCATCTGACAGAATCTCTCGCCTATCGGCAGCTCTATGGGGTCATCCGTGGCGTTGTACGCTCCGAGAGTGAGTGTGCCCTCGAATCCGGCATCTATCTTCCCGAAGGAACCGATTATTCCTTTCCTTATCCATGTCGTCCTCAGCCAGAGCTGGGCGCAGACATCCTTGGGCATCCTGACCCTCTCGATAGTGGATACATAGAACATCGTCCTCGGAGGTATGGTGACATTCCCTTCGGTCTTCAGGTCCGGATCTCCCCTGACCATGATCTCCTTGATGCGGAGGTCATATCCGTTCGGAGTAAGTCCCCTCTCGTGATAGTCGCTGATTCCGAGGTATCCGGTCATCATGCTCTCCACGATGTCCTTGTCAGATAGTATCGCCATGCGTAGAGCATGCACTCCATTCGATAAAGGTTATGTCATCGGTACGCGTTGCGTCACCCATGATAATCCCCGCTTTCCTCAAGGAAGGACAGACCATCGGAGTCACCGCACCGTCTTTCGGAGTGGTCGAACCCCTGGACATCATCCGCTTCGAACACGCGGAGGAAAAACTTGGGAAGCTGGGGCATCCTGTGAGGAAGACGTCCAACGTGCATACGGCCGATGAGAGCGGAAGGAGCTCGCCCATGATGCAGCGCGTCATGGAACTGGGAAGCCTGTTGGAGGACGATTCCGTCGGTGCTGTGATTTCTGCCAGCGGCGGGGACTACCAGTGCGAGATGCTCATGGGAATGGACTGGGATTTCGTAGAGAGGCATCCGAAGTGGATTCAGGGCTACTCCGACAACACCGTCCTTCTGTTCAAGATCACGGCGGAACACGATATCGCCACGATCTACTGCGGTAACTTCGGGGACTATGGGATGGAGCCTTGGCACCGCAGCGTGTCCGAGAACCTGGAGTTCCTGGAAGGAAAGAGGACATCCCAGAAATCCTTCGAGATGTATCAGGATGGTTTCTTCGATAAGGAGACCGGACTCGAACCCATCGGACAGGATAAGGCGGTCGAATGGGTGTCGAACGTCGGGGACACCAAGTTCTCAGGCAGGCTTATCGGCGGATGCATGGACGTCCTCGAATGGTATAACAAGAAGGGAATGGTCTCGTTGGAAGGATTCAACAGGAAATACTCCAAAGACGGCATCATTTGGTATATGGAGACCTTCGACATGGACCAGCCCCGGATCAAGAAGATGTTCAAGAGCATGATCAAGGACGGCTGGTTCGAGGGAGTCAAGGGATTCGTGTTCGGGAGACCACTGTTTTACCGCGGTGACGACTATCAGAAGGTCGTATGTGATTGCCTCAAAGAATTCAACGTACCGAAGGTGTTCGGTGCGGATGTAGGTCATAAAGGACCGAGGATGACGTTCATAAACGGTGCAAAAGTAACTTTTGATGTAAACAGAGATAAGGCAAGTATCTCCTATCAGTTCGATAATTGACGACATACATTGCCAGCATGAAAAAATAGTTTAGTTGGATGATATATCCTATTTAAATACCGAGAGTTGGATTATTAGTCCGATAACATGGACAAAAAAACGATGTCTATTATCGGAATCCTTGTGATTGCGGTTGTCGCAGTAGCTGCAATAGCCGTTTTTATGGTACCCCATGATCAGAAGGAAGGTGTTACAGATTACGCAGGAAACGTCATTGAACTGACAAAGGACCCCACAAGAATTGTCTGTACAGACGTTGTCGGTGCAGAAATCGTTTCTGACCTTGGATACAATAAGGCCATCGTCGGAGTTTCATCCTACGCTAGTGTATTCGATGTTTCGTCCGACATAGTTGGAATTGATCTGGACTTAGACTACCCTGGAAACTTAGTAGCAGATATCGAATCTGGAAAGGTCGCGATCGTGGGTTCGTACTACAACTGGACTGCAGATGCGGTCGCGGCATGCGAACCTGATATTGTCATCATCTCCAAAGAACAGATTTCTTCGGACACCTCTAAAATGACACAGCTTCAGACCCTCGGAATCACCGTCATCGTCCTCAATAACGAGTACGGATTCCAGGACAGTCTTGACAACTACAGTCTTCTTGGTAAGATCCTCGGAAAGCAGAGCATGACCAAGAAAATCACAGATGCCATGACCAGTGCATTCGAAAAGATCAAAGAGGTCGCTGCCAAGTCTGATCTGGCAGGTAAAAAGTATGCATACATCTGCGACAGCGGAAGCTATGGATTCTACATTTACAAGAACCACATGATCATCACCTTGCTAAACAGTGTCGGATTCGTCAACTCCATGCCTGTTAATGCCACAACCAAGATCCAATTCCAGGAGGAATTGGCAAAGGCAAACCCCGATTTCATAATTCTCGACGATATGTCAATGGGTCTTGATTGGGCAACTGTGGTTGCAGGATGGAAAGCGGACCCTGTCCTTGGAGAGGTCGATTGCATCAAAAACGATATGTTCTGGTGCCTCGAATACAAGCCCTTCCAAGCTTGCGGATACAATACCGTCCACCTCATTAACGGTGCCGCACTCATCGCTGCAATGATAAACCCTGAGGACACCGGAGTTGTAGTCCCCAACATCGTCACCAGCAAAGACTGGGAAAACTACATCCAGTGGCTCGACG
Organism: Methanomassiliicoccales archaeon LGM-RCC1; assembly: GCA_030168575.1. NCBI lineage: Archaea > Methanobacteriati > Thermoplasmatota > Thermoplasmata > Methanomassiliicoccales > Methanomassiliicoccales archaeon LGM-RCC1. Next base: position 1,629,868 of record CP115555.1, read on the forward strand.
AATACTGAAACCAAGTCGGGCCTCGGCCCGCCCTTTTCTAGATGATAATATGAATGATTCAGCGATTTCTAATAATCCGCAGGAACTCACTGGCGTCAAAAAGACGCGCAGAAGAGCTACACTTATCGTCATTTCAGGAATAATCTCACTGTTTTTTCTCTTCTTGATCTCCCTAAATGTAGGTGCATATCCTATCGAGATTGGTGATGCGATTCATCAGATTTGGCAGATCATAATAACAGGGGGCAATCCAGAAGACATGAGCGGCAAGGTCATCTTAAACCTCAGGATTCCACGTGCCATTGCAGTCATACTTGTTGGTGCTGGCCTAGCCATCGCTGGAGCCGTTATGCAGGCTATGATCCACAACCCTTTGGTAGATCCGTACGTGACCGGTGTGTCATCGGGTGCATCGTTCGGGGTCGTCCTATTTACCTTGGGTGGATCGCTTACAGGATGGGCATTCTCATTCATGCTTGCACCGATCGGGGCCATCGCAGGAGCGGTGGGTGCTTTCTTCGCCACTATGGTCGTGGCAGAAGCAGCAGGCGGAAAGGCGATGAGCTATGTCCTAGGCGGGGTGATTATCGCAGCGGGCCTAAGCTCTGCCACAACGATCATAATGTCTTTGACAGCCGATAAAATCCACAGCATAACCGGGTGGATGTTCGGAAGTTTCGCAGACATCGAATGGGCTGACGTCTGCATCATAGCCATCCCGATTATCGCCATATTGATCGTAGTCCTACTGGAAGCAAGGAAACTGAACGTTATGCTTCTGGGAGAGAGCCAAGCACAGTACCTCGGTCTCGATTCTAGGAAGTACAAGAGGAACATGCTGATGCTCACCGCCGTATTGACCGCATTCTGCGTTGCATACTGTGGAGTCATTGGTTTCGTAGGACTCATCGTCCCACACCTGTGCAGGATGGTGGTCGGCGGTGATCACAGGGTACTGATCCCCTCAAGCATCATCGTCGGTTCCGTCGTCCTAATGGTTGCTGATGTGATTTGTAAATCCGGGCCTATCGGTGAACTACCAATTGGTGCAATCACCTCGGTTGTCGGAGTTCCGTTCTTTATCTACCTGATGATGAAGGAGGGTAAGAGATATGCCATGTGACCATGAGAAACCGATGTTGGATGTAAAAGACCTGGCGTTCAGTTACACCGATGAGGAGACTCTAAAATGCATTGAGATGCTTATCAAGCCAGGTGAATTCGTGGCTTTGATGGGACCCAACGGATCGGGTAAGACCACACTGATGCGCTGTATCAACAAGGTCATGAAGATCAATAACGGTTCGGTGAACATAGATGGTGACGATATCCTTTCAATGACCATGGAAGACATCGCCAAGATCTGCACGACGGTCCCTGCGGACACCCCCTTGGACTTCGCACTAACGGTAAGGGATTTCGTATCCCTTGGACGCACGCCCTTCATCAACTCTCTATGGTGGGAAAGCGATGAGGATGAGGCGATAGTCGACAAGGCCATGTGGGACCTCGGCATCACTAAATACTCTGAGAGAAGACTCCATGAACTGAGCAGCGGAGAAAGAGCACGTGTTCTGCTAGCAAAGGGGGTCGTCCAGACTCCGAAGCTGATGTTGGTTGATGAACCAAGTGCACACCTTGACATCAAATACAAGGTCCAGGTTATGGAAATCCTCAAGGACCTTACCAGAAGAACTGGATTGACCGTGCTGATAGCATCTCACGACATCAATCTGCTGACCAGATTCTGCGACCGCATAATGCTTCTCTCAAAGGGGAAGATCCTTGACTGCGGCCTCGCCAAGGATGTAGTTACTAAAGAATCCATCAGGGAGGTTTTCGGCATCGAGGTTGAGCTTGTGGAGTGCAACGACACACTCTACATCCTTCCGACAGGTTCCACCATGAACATACAGTAAACTCATTCCGCTGTGATCTTAAGGGTCAAGGTGTTGCCTTCTGACCCCATCCAGACGCGCTGGTAATCAAAATTGACCTCATAGGTTCCTGCTTTCTCCGCCTTCAGAGTGAAATAATGGATTCCGCCGACCCCTACCCTCGGAGGGTTGCCTGGATCGTCCACACGATACAGGTCGTCTACCAAAGCGATGCCTCCATCAGAGACCAGTACCCAATCGTACCCGGTGGTCACGTTTCCGCGCAATCCGACGGTGAACTCCTCTCCAACTTTGACGGTCTTGTCCCCGGATCCCTCCAGCATTGTGAAATCCATGTCATCACCCTGCGAGTCCGCTGTACTAGGATAGAATGTCCCGAACAGGACCAGAACCACCGCCAGGACCGATATCCCAGCTATTAACTTCATATCCATCTCACAAACGCCTCGGATTTGGTTAGTCCTACTGATAGAAAAAACTGATGATTGAACAATCAATTTTATTGCAAGTACACGATACAGAGGACACTGGACAGGCGATGCTATGTCGGAAGTGATCAACCATAAATGCCCGAGCTGCGGAGCGACCCTTGAGTTCGATATCAGATCCCAAAGGGTCAAATGCCCGTACTGCGACAGCGAGTTCGATGTGTCTGAAGTCGCATCCAATGACGGGGATCTGACAGCGGATTTCGAACTGGCAGACAACGGGGGTAACGAATGGAAGGATGCCGAGCTATACGGCATATCGGAGTACCAATGCGGATCCTGCGGAGGGAACATCTATTCCGATGAGAACACATCCGCGACGCTCTGTCCGTATTGCGGCAACGCGGTCATGCTGAAAGGGAGGCTGAGCGGAGTGCTGAAACCGGACAAGGTCATACCCTTCCAGATAACCAAGGAAAGGGCCTTGGCCGGTCTGGAGGAACACTGCGGAGGCAAGAAGTTCGTCCCCAAGAAGTTCCTGTTGAACAACAAGCTGGAAGAGGTCAAGGGATTGTACGTCCCCTTCTGGGTGTACAATGCCGACCTAGACGGCGACGTGATGTACGAATGCGTGAACGAGCGCACCTGGACCTCCGGGAACACCGAGTACACAGAGAGGAAGTACTACAACGTCAGGAGAGCAGGGGAATTATCATTCGACCACGTTCCGGCCGATGGTTCCTCCAAGATGCCCGACGACCTGATGGAATCCATCGAACCGTTCGATTACGGCAAGGCCGAGGATTTCACGACCGCATACCTGTCGGGATACGTCGCGGACAAATACGACCTCGACCAGGAGACCGTACGCCCCAGGGTAAGGAAGAGACTGCAGGAGGGCACATCCGACCAGTTCAGGACGACAGTCAACGGCTACGATCAGGTGAAGACCCGTAACGTGGAGATCTCCGCAAAGAGCTCCACGGTGGATTACGTACTCTACCCGGTTTGGCTCATGAACACGGATTGGGAAGGCAAGAAGTTCATATTCGCCATGAACGGCCAGACCGGCAAAATGGTAGGAAATCTGCCGGCGGACATGCTAAAACTCGGCGGCGCCACCGCAGGGATCTTCGCTGCGATATTCGTCCTTGGCACCCTGGCATTGGGCTTCATGGCCGATGACTTCATAGGCGGGGCGATCTTTGGACTTATAGTCGGTGGGATCGCAGCAGCTGTTTTCTACTCACACTTCAAAGGATCGTTGAGAACGGTCAGCTTCCAGCACGGGGCTTCGAACTACTACCGCAGCGGCAGCATGAAAATCAGGATAAGCACCGACGAGTTCGATCATAAGGAACTGTCCTCAAGGCGTATAAGCAACGATTGAAACCTTGGGTCCCGCAAGGGACCCTTTCCTTTTCTGACGGAAAGACTCCCGTCCATCGGATTGTGAATTGTAGAAAAGATGAGTGGTCCCGCTGAGATTTGAACTCAGGACCTTCCGGTTATCAGCCGGACGCTCAAACCGTGCTAAGCTACGGGACCAACATACCCCAGGATAGATAGGTCACATATAAAGTTTGGGTAATGGTCCGACGGCCAGGGAACCGATTTATATTCAGAAATAGATGGCCTGGCATGGAGCCAGCCTATCAGGAGTCCCGCATGCTTTTACCCAAGAACCTAGCTATAATGCTGGTAGCGGTCCTGATTATCACATGGTTGTCGTTCCTGGTTACCAAATTGACTTACTACGACGGGATCCCGATGCTAGCGATCTACGGATTCGGAATCATCACCGCTATAGCCTCGGTTCTGATCTTTGCCATGAAGTACAACATCTCCGTCTACGAGGACAGGGTGGAGATTTGGTACATCGTATCGAAGACCGTGATTCCCGTTCCGGAGATCATCGACACCAGAACCGGTGAGCTGAACCTCATCAAGAACTACTCGGCTTGGAACCTGAAAGGTGTGAGGTACAGGACATTCTCCGCCGTAGGGGAAGACCTTGGCATCGGACTGAAGGTCACCGGCAAGAGGGTGTACTACATGTCCACAAAGGATCCTGAGGCCATCGCGGCTCTCCTTCCCAAGGAGGAATGAGCTTGCAGGTCATATTCCATTGGGTAAGGGTACAGACATTCTGCTACGCCACCGAGAGACAGGACCTCATCGAGGATACGCTGAAGGAGCTCCTCGGGGACATAGAGTTCGAAGAGGAGATCACAGAGAGCGAGCACGGGAACACCATGATGATCCTGGAAACCCGCATAACGAAGCAGAGGGAGTTCACTGACCTGTTCTCTAAGCTCGGCGACGATGTCCTGGATTACATCCTCGATGACATCGACAACCGTGTCGATGAGGATGACATGTTCTACCTGCGCTTGGACAAGCAGAAGGCCGTTCAGGGCCTCTATGAGGTCGCCCATCACGGCGACGTGATTTCGATATTCGGCAAGGTGCAGGCGCATCCGGCAAGAAAGGATGTGGCCGTCAAGGTTCTAGAGGAGTTCCTTCAGGCAATCCGGTCTCCTCCATCGGCTCGTTCTTGACCACCAATGCGCATTCCAGCACGCGGTGTCCCTTGACGCTGGTAACTGTTATTGTAGCGTTATCCAGTTCGACTACGTCACCTTTGGTTGGCGCTCTCTGGAGCTTGTACATGATGAATCCGGCCATGGAAGGCTCGTCGTAATCCTCACGGTCGATGAAGATCCCGACCTTGTCCATGACATCATCGATGTCGGCCATGCCTTTCACGATGTAACGTCCGCCCTCTGCAGCGCTGACATCCTGCTGGACAGCGTCGCTCTCATCCCAGATCTCACCTACCAGTTCTTCGATTAAATCCTCCAGCGTGATGATGCCCCTGGTCCCTCCGTATGAATCTAAAATCACGGCCATATGGATCTTGGACCTCTGCATCTCATTCAGTGCGCTAGCTACGGTAACGGTCTCAGGGATGTACTTCACAGGCATCAGGATATCGCGAATCGAGAACCTCACACCCAATGCTGAATTGGTGAAGTAGGTCTTGGAATAGACCACTCCTATTATGTTGTCTATGGTGTCGTCGTAAACGGGTATCCTGGAGAATCCAGACGTAACGAACTTCTTCCCCAGCTCCTCGATCGGCTCATCCACCTCGATGGCGACTATGTCCACGCGGTGCACGTAGACCTCCGAGACGGCTATGTCGTCAAGCCTCATGGCGTTCTTGATCAGCTCGCTCTCGCTCTTCTCCAGTACACCGTCGGATTGGATCTCGTCGATCATGACCTCCAGCTCGTCTTCAGTGATAGGCTGGTCGTTGGAACTGCCGACAAGATTGGTCAGTTTCAGGAACAGCCATGACAGCGGCGAGAAGAGGATGATTATCCAATGGATCACAGTGCATACTGCCATGCATGTCTTTTCAGGATGCTTCTTGGCGAACGATTTGGGAGTGATCTCACCGAATATCAGCAAGAGCAGAGTCATGACCACGGTTGATGCGATCGCTCCGGTCTTCGCTCCCAAAAGCAATGCGAACATGGTTGTAGCGATGGATGTTCCGGCGATGTTCACCAGATTGTTACCGATCAGGATGGTTGTCAGGAACTTGTCGTATGTTTCGAGGATGTTTAGGGTCCTCTGGGCCTTCTTGTTACCGTCGTTGGCCATCTTCTTCAGCTTGATGTCATTGACGCTTGTGAAAGCGGTCTCGGACATCGAGAAGAACGCGGAAACAACGATCAGCACCACTATGGCCAGCGAGTACACTATGACTATCGTGTCCATGTCTCAGGCACGCATCCTATCCGGGACATCAAAAAATGTCAATTCGATCCATCCGTATGATACGTAATTAAAATACTATTTAAAAAGGGTTTTCTGAACACGGATACATTGGTCAAAGCCGTCTAGACCATGTGATTTCAGACAATGACTAGATGCGCGGTCTCATGTACTTTCACACGCGCAAACCAGCATATTTGTAGATGTAATCACATCAGTCGTCCAATGAGAGCATTGGTCGTCATCGATTATCAGAACGACTATGTGGTCGGTCCCCTCAGCACCAGGTTCACCCAGATGATAGAGGGCAACATCTGCCAAAGGATCGAGGAGACACTCAAGGCCGGCGGGGACGTGTACTTCGTCATGGACATGTTCAACGAGGATTACCTCCAGACCCCTGAAGGCAAGAGGAACCCGATCAAACACTGTGTAAGGGGGACAGCCGGACAGGAGCTGTTCGGAAAGATGAACAACTACGTTTCCAAGGCGAAGATCCTCCGCAAGGACACCCCTGGATGCGAGGAGCTGTTCGGAAGGCTCAGGCATTATGGCGAGATCGAGCTCTGCGGATTGGAGACGAATAAGGACGTCATCGCCAACGCGGTAATCGCAAGATCCTCCAACCCCAACGCCAGGATAATCGTAAGGCAGAACTGTGTGGCATCCAGGGACTCTCTGATGGCAGATGAGGCCATCGATATAATGAAAGGGTTGGGAATCGAGATTATGTGATCAGTCGGGAAGGTTATCCTTCACGTTGTTTATCCTCTTAATAACCTGGATGTACTTCTCGTGCTCCGCATCAGCGGCCTTCTTGCAGTCCAGGAACTGATTGTGGCAGACCTGCGCCTGCTCCCTGAGCTTGTCCGCCTCCTCATAGAGCGAGTGCATCTTCTCATGTAGGGCCTGGCCGCTGGTGTTGTACTTCACCATCTTCTGATGATAGGTGTCGGCCATCTGCTTCGCGCCGTTGATGTCCCCCAGACCGCCGCGCTCACGCATCATCCTAGCCTTGTCGTTCCATTCGTCGCGCTTCTGCCTGGCCTCCGACGCGGAGAGATTCATATCATCCCTCTGGTCCTTGTACGACCTAGCTTCGGCGGAAAGCCTCCTGGCCCTCTCTTGGAGCTTGTCCCTCTTCTCGGCCAGGACATCGGCCTGCTGATGGAACTTGTCCCTCTCGGTCTTGTGCTTCAAGGCCTCCTTGTTCAGCTCCTTGAGGATCTCATCCAGGCTGCGCAGGTCCTGCTCGATGGCATCGGAAACATCGCTCATGATGCCAAAGGATAAGTCCTACCTACATATATTCTGAACCATGACCAACGAGGCGTACCGCAAATGCAAGACCTGCAGGTTCTGCAATCACAAGGACGGTATGTGGATCTGCGTAGTCAATGTGAAGAACACGGCACCGGAATCCACCTGTGACAGGTACCGCCCCGGCTGCTGCGAGAACTGCGGATTCTTCTCCAAAGGCGTATGCTCCCGCACCGGCGAGGAGAAGTACGAACTGGACGTCTGCACCGAATACGATCCCTCAGGTTCCCTCTGACATCCTCTGCCTGCGATTGGACAGGACATTCTTGACACTGGTCTTGGCAGTCGAACTGCCCATCATGACCTTCTTTGCCGAGTCTGGAATCCCGAAGTAGACGATGTTGTCGCAAATGCCCGTTCCGGCACGTAGCTGAGGGCGGATCCTTGAATAGGATTCCTGCAGGGATCCGATCTCGGAATTCAGCATGGCCGTGAGGTCGTAGACCTTCTTCATCCTGAAATCCGCAGCGTTCTTGAAACCGGATTCCGGAAGAAGGGGGTTGTAGGTGCCTTCCATGAAGTCTTCGTCCAAATCATCTATGCAATCCATGAGATAGACAACCGTGCTCAGCTGTCTAAAAACGTTGTCGAGGTCATCGCTCGCATGCTCTCCTGCGATGTCCCTGAGGGCTCCGATGAGTCCTTCTCCGAAGGTTCTCCCCATCAGAACAGCGTCCTTGCTGCCCTCGGTTTCCAGTCTGTGGAGGTTCTCGAACCCCACTCCGACCATACGGTCGTACTCGGGGTACATGGATACCGCCTTGGAGATTCCCTTCCCCAGAGCAGTGGAGGCGAGCTTCGATTTCATCGAGGGTTTGTCGGTATCATCGTCGTGAAGCTCCCATTTGGTGAGAATCAGCGTGTACGCGGCCATCGCCCTCATGAGATCGGAATCGGCTTTCGGCTTATCTAGCACGCAGATCCTCTTCCTCGTACCTTCGAAATCCAATACGTCCCCGGCAATCCCGTTGAGGAGAATTGTGTTGAACGTCATGTCGTAATTGACGGTCAGCGTGCTCGTGATACCGAAACCTGCCTTCAACTGGTGGCAGCCCTCGCAGTAGTACCTGCGGTAGATCTTGTTGTCCGCAGGGGAGAGCCTGTTGTAGTAAGGCAGGGTGTACCCGAGCATATACGACCATCGATGACAAATGATAAAGATTTAGCCCAGAGGCCATTCCAGATTGGTTCGCTGGATGTCAGCCACCCATCAATAATTATATAGTGGCAACTTCTTAGCCAACCTATCAGAACCCCACTGATAAGGTGAATTTCATGTCCTACGATGCAGAATCCATCGACAAACTGACAGCAATGTACGAGAACCAGTCCCCCAACGCATTCATCGCATTCTCCATGGAGGGACTTCCTCAGGACAACGAGCACGCAGAGCGCTTCGACAAGGGAGCCGATGCAGAGCACAGCGAGCTCACACCCTGCGACTACTGCTGCTGCAGCGACAAGGGATACTGCAACTCATGGGGATGGCACCTCTGTGTCATCGGAAGCGTCGTCATTCTTCTGGCGTGCTGCTGTTACGCGACAGACGGGTTCTTCGGAGCCTGGCCCTACTGGCCCTTCTGATTTTACATTCAACTCCGCCACGGTGCATCGTCCGTGGCGGATCCAACCAACATGAAACCACACATCACCATCGTTATCAAACCCACACTTTTCTGCAACATCGATTGCAAGCACTGCTACCATGCTCCCGAGGACAGAGTGAAAACAGAGATCCCTCTCGACAGGGTCGAGAAGCTTATCAAGATGGCCTCCCAGGAATACCAGACGGCTTGGTTCATCTGGCATGGAGGAGAACCGCTCACTTTGCCGATGTCATTCTACAAGGAGGTCATCGGTTTCGAGGAGAAGTACTTCGGAAAGGACTCCATGAGGTACGGCAACACCATCAACACCAACGGCATCCTTCTGAACAAGAGGCTAATGGCTTACTGCAGGGAGAAGAAGATCAATGTTGGAGTGTCCTACGAAGGCCCTTACAACAGCATCCTGAGGGAAGGAGACGTGGAGAAGACCCTCAACACGCTGTCCGCGAAGGAGAACATGTACACCGTGGGTGCGACCATCTCCAAAGACACCGCAGACAAGCAGAAGGAGATATACCGCTACTTCAGGGACAAGGACATCAGCGTCTCGCTGACCCCGGTCATCCCAGCGGGATGCGGGAAATGCTTCGTCCCTGACACGGACGAGTTCATCAAGGGAAGCATCGAGGCTTTCGATGAATGGCTGTACGATAAGACCGCAAGGGTTCCTCTGATGCCCTTCTTCCAGTACATCCAGAACTATCTGGGCGAACCGGTTCCATCGGACTGTGCGCATACGTCGTGCCTGACCAAATGGATATGCATGTATCCTGACGGTTCGCTGTATCCCTGCGCCAAAGCATGCCCCAAGGAATTCTGCATGGGCAACATAGATCATATCGACTCAATAGCTGATGCCTTCCAGTCGGAAGGGTTCAGGAATATCCTGGTCGGATCCATCAAGAGGCGTGACAAGTGCACATCCTGCGAGATCTTCAAGTTCTGCAACGGAGGATGCAGCGTGGATGCATGCTATGAGAACGGCCTCGAGGAGAATGACGGGGCCTCTTGCCGCGCTTACAAAGCGATCTTCGCACACGTATCATCGGAGATACAGAAGATACTGGATGAGAAACCCGATATGGACGTCTACAACCCTTACATCAAGGAAGTAATCGTCAACAAGCTGATCAATCCCAAGACCATCAGCCAATGAGCATCAGTCGAATATTCCTGTGCTCATGTACTTCTCGCCACCATCAGGAAGTATCGCCAGTATCACCTTATCGGGTTCCTGCTTGGCCCTTTCCAATGCGGCGTAAACGGCTGCTCCGGATGATATCCCGCAGAATATGCCCTCTTCCCTGGCCATCCTGACAGTGGTGGCGATGGCATCGTCTCCCTTGACTGTGAACACATCGGCGAGGAGGTCCTTTTCGAAGATCTTTGGTACGAAGTTCGCTCCGATTCCCTGAATCTTGTGAGGGCCGGCCTTACCTTCGGAAACAAGAGGGCTCTCCGCAGGCTCCACACCTATGACCTTCGCCTTGGAACCAGCATCCTTGAATGCCATTGCCAAGCCGCATACGGTTCCCGCTGTTCCAAAACCTGCGAACACATAATCCACATCGGGCAGGTCACGGAGTATCTCCTTGCCTGTGCCCACACGGTGTGCGACGGCATTTAGAGGATTGTCGAACTGTCCGCAGATCCATCCGCCGGTTTCCTTGGCGATCTCCTCGGCCTTCTTCACAGCCCCTCCCATCCCCTCTGCACCAGGTGTGAGAACTATCTCCGCACCATATGCACGGATGGCCTGGCGACGCTCCAGAGACATCGTATCTGGCATGACGATGATTGCCTTGTATCCGCGGACCGCTGCGATCATCGCTATGGCGATACCTGTGTTACCTGAAGTGGGCTCAACGATGGTACCGTTTGTCTTCAGAACGCCTCTGGCCTCCGCATCGTCTATCATCGACAGAACAGCGCGATCCTTTATCGATCCGCCAGGGTTGCCCCTCTCTATCTTCACATAGACCTTGGCCCCTTTTGCGGGTAGCTTGTTAAGGCGCACTATTGGCGTCTCACCGATTGTCTCGATGATGTTCTTGAAGACTGCCATGGTACCGTAATCAGATTGGGCCTATTTGATAATTAATTATAATAGGCGGGTGGACTACTAACCTCTATGGACTACTCGGATAAGGAGGCAAGGGCCGTAGTGCTGGCGTGCTACATATCAGGCTTCATAGCTCCGCTTCTGAGTACCATGATGAATCTCTCTTTGATCAACATAGGAGAGGAATTCGGCACAGGATCCCATGATCTGGCCTACATCAATTCCGCATTCCTCCTTGCTTCGGTGATCTTCATGGTCCCCTTCGCAAGGCTCGCGGACATCATCGGAAAGAAGAAGATGTTCGTCATAGGGTTGCTGATCATCGTTGTAGGATGCTTCGTGGCATGCTTGGCGCCTAACTTCTGGGTGGTCGTCCTCGGTAGAAGCATCATCGGGATGGGCGCCGCGTCCCTTGCGACGATGAGCATCGCCTTGATCACAGATGTCACCCCGAAGGAGAGGCGCGGTACCGTCATGGGATACAACACCATGTTCATCTATATGGGATTGTCCCTTGGTCCGGCGATCGGAGGAACTCTGAACGACCTCATCGGTTGGAGACTTCTCTTCCTACTGACCGTTCCTCTTGCAGTCATCTCTATACTGCTTATGGTCAAAGGGTTCCGCCGCGAGATATATGCCGATCCAGACGGCCTGTTCGATACCAGATCTTCGGTCATCTACGGTATCGCCATACTGCTGTCAATGGCGGGAATAATGAATCTGCCCCAGACCTGGGCGATAATATGCACAGTCATCGGTCTGGTCTTCCTAGCGCTCTTCGTCAAGACGCAGATAGGCAACGATGAATGCATTCTGAACATGGGGCTTTTCAAGAACCGGCAGTTCTCTGGATCCAATCTTGCTGCCTTCATGAGCTACGGCTCATCGTATTCCATCTCGTTCTTCCTTGCTCTGTACCTGCAGAGTATCGGTCAACTTTCGGCCACGGAGGCAGGTTTTCTAATGATCACCCAACCTGTTGTCCAATGCATATTCTCACCCATCTGGGGAAAGGTCACGGACAAGATGCAAAACAAGATCATCCTGCCCACTGTCGGTATGGCGATAACTGCAATCAGCATCGCCACATACATCTTCTATGATCTGAACACCTCGATCACGATGGTCCTGATATCCATGACTATAGGCGGTATCGGATTCTCGATGTTCTCCGCCCCCAACACCACACTCATAATGTCTGCCGTACCGAGAGAGCACAGCAGCGAGGCCTCTGCAGTCCTAGCGGTCATGAGGCAGACCGGTATGATGCTGAGCATGGGCATAGCGATGTACTTCATCACCACCATAATGGGTTCCACTGATAACCTCGGGCCAGAGACGTACGATCTGTTCCTGCAGGTAATGAGCGCATCCATGACTGTCTGCCTGATAATGTGCATCATAGGCACCATCACTTCGGCATTTAGAGGAACGCCTAAAAAATTTTAAATAAGACTTGTTAAAAACAATCGATTTATAGTCGGTTTTGAATACTTTCCATATGGATGCGGCTGCCAAAAGCAACTACGATTTCCAGAAGATAATCGCAGTTGTTGGATTCTCGTTGATGACGATCAAATTCGTCGCTTATTATCTGACGGGTTCTATGGCCATCCTTACCGACGCATTGGAATCCATCGTCAACGTGGTAGCTGCTTTCGTAGGATTGTACGCCCTTTATCTATCTGCCCAGCCGCCTGACAGAAGCCATCCGTTCGGACACGGTAAGATCGAGAACGTATCGGCCACCATAGAAGGAACGATGATTCTCATCGCTGGTGCATTGATCATCTACGAGTCCATACTGTCATTCTTCAACCCAGGTGAGATTAGACAGCTGGACATCGGACTGGTCATCGTCGCTCTGGCCGCTGGAGTCAACTATGCAGTAGGAAAAGCTGCCATCCGTAAAGGGAAGAAGACGCGCTCGCCGGCACTGGTTGCAAGCGGAAAGCACCTCTGCTCAGACACCTACTCTTCGATAGGGATCATCTTAGGTCTGCTGGTTGTCTACGCCGCCTTGGCCATGGGTTACGATGCAGCTTGGCTCGACTCATCCATCGCCATCATCTTCGGTGTTATCATAGGATACACCGGGCTCAAGGTCATCAGAAAGAGCATCGACGACTCCATGGACAAGAACGATGAGGAGTTGATGGCCGATCTGGCCGATCTTCTCAACGAGTACAGGCACGACGATTGGATCGATGTTTACAGGCTCAGGATGATCAAGTACGGGCATGGACTGTTCGTGGACCTCCATCTGATATTACCACAGGACATGACGGTCACCCATACCTACGAAGAGGAAACGCAACTCGCCGAAGCGATCAAATGGAAATTCGGTGAAACGGTTGACATCTCCATAACCCCCACGCCATGCAATGAGCTGATGTGCAGATTCTGCAACAGGAACTGCTTCAACAGGAATGAGGACTTCCAGCATTACCTTGTATGGACGACGGAGATGCTGATGACTCCTGAGATGCACACTCCTCCGAGGCTCATAACCATCGACGATTCTTTAAAGACGAAAGACTGATTCACCGCCATGGCACAGGACATCCCTGCGGAGATAACAGCAGTCGGACTGGACGACTGGTACGATTCGTTCAACGACCTAGACAAGGTCAAGGTTAAGAGATACCTGGGTCGCATAGACACCACGTCGAAGCAGAACTTCCTAGTAGATCTCATGAACCGTACTAGCGAGGACCATAACTACAAGCTAGCTGTCAAGATCGGTGAGTATGCCCTGTCCCAAGACCTATCGGATTATGACAGATTCATCGTCACAGAATCTTACATCGAGGGACTGTTCGGTGCCGAGCAATACGATGAGCTCAACAAAGCGTGCTGCGATAATCTGGACCTCTTCCCCAGCATCAAGGACAGATTCCTGGAGGATAATGGAGGGGTACTGCCCAAGGTCATTCACTGCCGTAACAGGTTGATCGACGTTATGGTCGGAGTCTATGCAGACTATGAAGGCGCAATAGAGGCATTGGATGACTTCGTGGAGATCGGCATACTGGAGCCCGATGAGCTCCCCTACAGGAAGCAGAGCCTCAAGATCCACAAGATGCAGAGGACCTTCGATAACGTTTTCTCGATGCGTCCGAAGGAATGACGCTCTTCCAGGATATCATCGGAATGATATCGATGGCGGGCTCCTGATAGGGGTGATGTTCGGCCATCGTGCTGATTACCGCCTCGAGATCCTTTTCCTTCACAGCGAACTCCAGCCTCATCTCGTCTGCGACCTCGACCTTTCCGATCTCTCCGAGATAGGGATTGGATCCTTTGAGTGGTCTCCATGTCCCCTTTACCGGCCAGTAGGAGAATACACGGTCATAGTTCGGATAGATAGGCTCCATGACCTCATTTATCGAATCCATCAGACCCTGAAGGAACTCCGCAGGGACATTAACTCCGATCTTGTAGATGTCAGGCTTTGCTTGCGTCATATTCTCTGATGATGCGGTCGATTTCCGCCAGACGCTCCGGTATCTGCTTTATCATCTTCTTGGCGCCTCTGTGGAGGTAGGCCGTGCTTAGCGTGGTTGCTAGTCCGCTCATCCATGGAGTGGTATACGCATAAGCCGCGAATATCCCGGTGACCTTCTTGAGATCGTTTATACTGAGGATCTTCTCGATGAGATGGTCGTCCTCGGGCTGCTCCAGCTTTCCTGCTAGAGCCTGCTTGAGGAGCTTAGCGCCTCCTAGTGCGACCTCTATGCTCCACTGCACCTGTCCGAGGACGGGTGCAGGAACTCCCATGGCCTTGGTAGTCCTGTTGAGAATGGATTTCCTGAAATCGTCCGCGGTGGTCCCCTCGAACTCCGTCCAGTTGTAGCCTGATGTATACAACGAGTGCGCATCCGAACCGGACATCTCCGCCCATCTCTTGGGATACTTGTCCATGACCATCTTGGCGAACATGTTGGAGTAGGCATCTGGGTGCCCTCCGTTGATTGTCTCGAATCCGTCGATGTCCAGGGTGAGGATCTGTTCCTTCAGTCCGAAAACATGGTAACTGAAGGGATGGGGGGCGATAACGATCCCGTCCTGCTCGCGGATGATGTCTATGGTCTCTTCGATCGGAAGGTCCTCAGGGATCCTCTCATTGAGGAAGAGTCCTATGACCTCCCCGTCATGAGTGGTTATCTCCTCTCCGACGATGACCTCGATGTCGTCGTACTTCTTCGCGTACTCCTGAGCGATGAACGCTGCTCTGGTCTCGTCGTGGTCGGTGATGGCGATGACGTCCATCCCGTTCTCCCTTCCCTTGTCCACCTGCATCGCCGGAGAAATCACAGACTCCGGGAACTTCATGACTCCGAGCTTCGAGAACCCAGAGTACTGAGTGTGCAGATGTGTGTCGGCTTTTCCCATTATTATCCCCCGTTTATTGATTTGTCTGCTGGAGAGCGTCGGAATAATAGTACTCGCCCTTGGATTTCTGTTCCCTGTCCAGCCTGGACTCGGGCTTGTTGATCCTCGGACGGTGCGAATCCGCATCCCTCCTGAATGTTATGTCCACTGCAGCGAGGAACTTGTTCATTCCGTCGCGCATGTCGAAAGGCCCTTCGCCTATACCGTGATGCCCGGGATCGCCGCCGAATACCATCATCGAATCCGAGACCATGTCAAGGAAGTAGATATCATGGTCGACGATCATTCCGCTGCGTCCGGTCTTCTCCATCATCCTCCTGATGGTCTTCGCGGCATTCATCCTCTGGTTGGAATCCAGATATGCCGAGGGCTCATCGAAGAGGTACATGTCCGCCTCGGTCGCCAGGCACATCGTGATGGCGACACGCTGCAGTTCTCCTCCGGAGAGGTTCTTGACCTGTTTGTCCATGAGATGCTTGATGCCCAGGGGCTCCAGCACCTCACCGTTGAAGAAGCTCGTATTGACCGTGTCGTAGTACTTCATGAAGAGAAGGTCCTGAACCGTACCGTCGAAATCCGCTGAGATGTACTGGGGCTTGTAGGCCACCTTGACCTTGTTGTCCATATCTCCCGAATCGGGTTCCACGGCACCGGCCAGCATCTTTACGAACGTTGTCTTTCCGGTCGCATTGGGACCTACGATTCCGACGGATTCACCGATCTTCACAGCGCCTCCGGAGATGTCCAGCTTGAACTCTCCGAAGTCCTTCTTGAGATCCTTGAAAGAGATGATGTCAGCAGTCTGCCAGTCTGCCCTGGGAGGCGATGCCTCGAACTCGATGGGCCTGTCCCTGAACCTGATGTTCTCCTCGGGAAGGTATCCATCCAGATAGACGTTGATGGCTGTCCTGACCTGCCTAGCCATGGTGAACACTCCGTATGCTCCCTCGGTACCGTAGACGACGTTGACGTTGTCCGCTAGGAAATCGAGGATCGCCAGATCGTGCTCGATGACCATGACCTGCTTCTCTACGCTCAGCTCCTTGATCAGTCTCGCCATCTTCACCCTCTGATAGATGTCCAGGTAGGATGTGGGCTCATCGAAGAAGTAAACGTCGGCCTCCTTCATCATGGTGGCTGCCATCGCGAGACGCTGAAGCTCTCCTCCCGACAGCTTGGACAGTTCCCTGTCCAAGACCTCGGTCAGATCAAATATCTCGGCGGCCTCCTCCACGGTCATGCGCTCCTGCACCTTGTTCAGCAGATCCCTGACGACACCATTGGATGCCTTAGGAAGAAGGTCGACGTACTGCGGTTTGATCGCGGTCTTGACCTTTCCCTCATAGACGTTCTTCAGGTAGTCGTGCAGCTCCGTGCCGGCGAAATGCTTCAGGACCTCTTCCTTGGTCGGGGGGTTCTCGTAGTTACCAAGGTTGGGGATCTCCGTTCCGGAGAGCATCTTGATCGCTGTGGACTTACCGATCCCGTTGGGTCCGAGGATACCGGTCACGAAACCCCTCTTGGGCACCGGCAGCCTGTACAGACGGAAGCTGTTCTCTCCGTATTGGTGGATCATCTGCTCCTTCAGCTCATCGGCCAGACCGATGATCTTGATCGCATCGAAGGTGCACTTGTTGATGCAGATACCGCAGCCTTGGCAGAGTTCCTCGGAGATTATGGGCTTGCCCTTCTCTCCAAAAGTGACGCACTCCACCCCAGTCCTGTTGAGGGGACAAAACTTCTCGCATTCGTGGTTGCATTTCCTGTTCTGACACCTGTCTATCAGGACCGCTGCTATCCGCATAGGGTTGCCGATTCACTCTTAATATAAATAAGGTGAGAGAAGAAAGACATCCGAAACGGCGTTCATTGGAGTTAAAAGTCAACTTAACACCACTAATCATAATGTCTGGATTCAGACATCGTATGCTCTCTTTAGTCAAATCCTTGTCCGAATCGTTCAAATACTCGTATCTGGGCCTACGAATTTCGAAAGAATACGTCCTCTGTGTGACGATGCTCGGAGATTAAGAGGATTAATATAGGCGTCGTCAATGGAGAGTTTTATGGCTGACGGAACGGAGGGCGTAAAAGTCCTGCTAGGTGATCAGAGGAAGGGCGTGCTTGCCCTCAGCATCCCCATAGCGATAGCCCTCTTCGTTCAGAACCTGAACAACATCGTTGATAGTTTCTGGGTTTCCGATCTCGGACAGAATGCCATGGCATCCTTGGGAATCGTATATCCCGTTTACTGCATCCTCATCGGTATCGGAAACGGTTTGGGAATCGGGGTTTCAGCCGCAATAGCGCGCAACATCGGTATGAAGAATCATGACAACGCCAATGGTGTCGCCGCACAGGGACTTCTGACAACATTGGTGATATCTGTAGTACTCACCGTATTCCTAGTGATCACGGCCGAACCCGTCATCGTTCTGATGGGCGGGGGAGAGATGGTGGAGGAATGTCTGTCCTATGGTCTCCCGATATACCTCGGATCGTTCTTCATCATCCTGAGCGGAGTCATGTCCGGAATGCTCCGCGGAGAAGGAGCGGCCAGACGCTCGATGGCCATCCAGGTCGTCGGCGCAGCGATCAACATCGTCCTGGACCCCATCATGATCTTCTGGATGGATATGGGTGTAGCAGGAGCCGCATGGGCCACCGTCATCGCATTCGTGATATCATCGCTGATGGCGTTCTACTGGTATCTCAATACGAACAGCATGTACGTGCGCTTCGAGAGGAAGAACTTCAGATTCAGCACAAAGCTCCAGAAGGAGATCCTCAACGTTGGTCTTCCCGAATCGATTGAGCTGACGGTGATGAATTTCTTCAACATATTCCTGAACATCTTCGTAGTGGTGTGTGCGGGAACCGCGGGACTTGCGGTCTACACCATGGTCTGGAGGATAGGATACCTAACGGTCATCCCGGCGCAGGCCATGGGAGGTGCGCTCGTCGCCATCTGTTCCGCAGAATACGGCATGAAGGAATTCGACATGATCCGCGATGCTTACAGATTCGCGATTAAGCGTTCATTAATCATGCTGCTGGCACTGAACCTGGTGTTCGCCTTGTTGGCAGGCGTACTTGCGGACGTTTTCATCCGCACAGAGGACATGGAATTCATGCACGACGAGATGGTCATGTTCACCTACCTGATGGCGATCTTCCTGCCTCCGTTCTCGATGACCTTCATCGGATCGTCTCTGATGCAATCGGTGGAAAAGGCGGGCCACGCCATGGTAAACACTCTCCTCAGGAACGTCTTTGTCACCATTGCGTATTGGATAGTCTCCATAACGGTCTGCAGCCTCTTCGGCATCGGAATAGCGCTGATCATTGTGGAGAGTCTGGGCGGAATCGCCATGATCATCCACGGCAAGATAGTGCTGGAAAGGGTGGCCAAGCGTGAAACTCAGGCCTCGCCCGCGTGTTAAGCCATAAATAAGGCATGCACGATTGAGTGCCGATTCAAAATGTCGAAGGTTTGCATCAACATCGCTTGGCCGTACGCCAATGGGCCAATCCATCTCGGACACGTGGCGGGATCCCTCCTGCCTCCAGACATATTCAGGAGATACAACCTCCTCCTCGGTAACGAAGTCCTCATGGTGGGAGGATCCGATCAGCACGGAACACCCATCACGATCTCCGCTGAGAAGGCTGGCATGACCCCTGAGCAGTATGCCGACAAATACCACGAGATCAACAAGAAAGCGATCGAGGACCTGAACATACACTACTTCTTCAACAAGACGCACTGCCCAGTGCACTTCGAGGTCACCCAGAAGATCTTCAAGAAGCTCATGGACAACGGCTACGTCTACGTGAAGGAAACAGAGCAGTACTTCTGTCCCAAATGCAACCGCTTCCTCCCCGACAGGTACGTCGAGGGAATCTGTCCCAAATGCGGAGCAGAGAAATCGCGTTCAGACCAGTGCGATGCATGCGGCACCACCTTCGAACCCGGCGATCTCAAGGAACCATACTGCACACTGTGCGGCTCCACCCCTGAGATCAGGCCCACCAAGCACTTCTTCCTGAAGCTCAGCGCCTTCACGGACAGACTCATCGATTACGTCAAGGACAAGGACTACTGGAGATCCAACGTCAAGACCTTCACTCAGAACTGGTTGCAGGGCGAGGGCCTTACCGACAGGGCCATCACCAGGGACATGTCCTGGGGAGTCCCCATCCCGATGGAGGGCTGGGAGGATAAGGTCATCTACGTTTGGTTCGAGGCCGTCATCGGTTACCTCTCGGCATCCGTGGAGTACTCCAGGCAGATTGGCAAGCCAGACTACTGGAAGGAGTTCTGGCAGAATCCGGAGTGCAAGCACTACTATTTCATCGGAAAGGACAACATACCTTTCCATTCCATCATCTGGCCCGCCATCCTCATGGGTGTCGGCGGAATGAATCTGCCTTACGACATCCCCGCCAACGAGTACCTCATGATCGGCGGAGGAAAGCTCTCCAAGAGCCGCGGAGGGGCCATCGACATCCCCAGCGTTCTCGAGAAGTACGATGCGGACATCGTCAGGTACTACCTGTCTGCCGTCATGCCGGACACCCACGATTCAGAGTTCACATGGGAGGACTTCCAGACCAAGACAAACACGGAACTGGTCGCCAACCTCGGTAACTTCTTCCACAGGTCACTGGACTTCTCCAAGAAGAACTTCGGAACCATCCCTGCAGGAGAGGACGACCCCGAAGTCACCAAGGCCATGGAGGATGCTCTCAAGGAGTTCAACGAGTGCCTCAGCCACTGCGACTTCAAGAAGGGACTCAAGGCCGTCATGAACCTGTCATCCTTCGGTAACAAGTACTTCAACGATGCAGCGCCCTGGAAACTGGTCAAGGAGGACAAGGAGGCCTGCGGAAAGGTCATCTATAACGTTCTCAGGATCGTTCAGGCGCTTTGCGTGCTGTCCTGGCCCTACGTACCCGCAGCTGCGGAGAAGGTATGGGGATTCCTGGGCAACGAAGGTACCATTGAGGCATCTGGCATCGATGGCGCACTCAAGGGAATGAAGGTCGGTCAGACTCTGAACGACTCCGTCCCTGTTTTCAAGAAACTGGACATCCCCGAGCTCAAGCAGGAGCAGAAGAAGCAGAGCAACGAACAGCAGCCTGCCAACTTCACAGGGCCCTTCGCGGACTTCAGGAAACTGGACATCCGCGTCGGAACCATAGTGTCCGTCGAGGACCACCCCGAGGCGGAGAAGCTGTATGTCCTGAAGGTCGATCTCGCAGAGGAGGACGGCCCCAGGCAGCTGGTCACGAACATCAAATCCATCTTCCCCAAGGACTACATGATGGGCAGGAGGCTCCTGGTCATCACCAACCTCAAGAAGGCCAAGTTCCGCGGTGTGGAATCATTCGGAATGCTCATGGCTGCGGACGACGAGGCCGTAGGCGGAAACCACCTGGCCCTCCTGAAGCCTAACATCGATGTACCCAACGGAACGAAGCTCAACTGCGGAATGGAGAACTCGTCCTCGAGGATCGAGCTGAAGCAGTTCGAAGCTGTGACGATCAAGGTCTCGTCCATAAAGGACGGCAAATTCATGGGCAAGGACATCAAGCTCCCTGCAACCCCCCCGAGAATGGTAACGGCGATAGTCGATGGAGACAACGTCATCCCGTTCGGCGACGGAAAGGATTGCGTTATAACCATCGATGATGATTCGGGTATCATCGATGGAGCAGACGTGAGATGAAAGCGGACCTTCACGTGCATACCGAGTTCTCCCCTGACGGGTACACGACCATGGAGCAGCTGGTCGAGACAGCGAAAGCTCATGGGATTGGTTGCATCGCGGTCACCGATCACAACGAGTTCAAGGCATACGATCTGCTGAAGGATAACAAGGACGTCATAATCATCCCTGCCGAGGAGGTATCTTCCAAGGAAGGACACATAGTCGCACTCGGCATAGACAGACTGATTCCCCGCGGGTATTCCATCCAGGAGACCATCGATATGATCCATGAAGCCGGAGGATACGCCATAGCCGCCCACCCTTACAGATGGTGGTCCGGCCTCGGGGAGAAGAACACGATGAAATATCCCTTCGACGGAATCGAGGCGAGGAATGCACGCTCGATCCCTTCGGCGAACATCAAATCGGAGAGGCTTGCCAAGAAGATTGGCAAGCCGATAACAGCCGGATCCGATGCACACACGCCCGGACGCATAGGATGGGGATATGTGGAGTTACCTGATACCATCGCCAACTGGAGGGAGGCCGTGGATTACATCATGTCCGGGGAGATCAAGGAGCCTCACAGCCACAGCCGTCATTTCGATCAGACCCTCAGGTATGGTGGGAAATCCATCAGCCAGTGGATGCTCCGCGGCTTCAAGAAGATGTGAACATGCCATCCGGCGCAAATTCTCTGGAAAAGGTCAGATCCGTACTCCCCGAGATAACTGCCCGCAAGATGATGGGCGAGTACCTCCTGTACATGGACGGAATCCTGTTCGGCGGCATCTATGATGACAGGCTACTCCTGAAGATCACCAAAGCCTCGTCCACCATGCTCAAGGAATACGATTCCGCATTCCCCTATGACGGCGGAGGAGAGATGATACTGTTCTCCGAGCCATATGACGAAGAACTTCTGAAGAAAGTCGTCATGGCCATGGTACCCGAACTCAGGAAATGATTTCGAACATTCGTCCGGCACAATACATACTAAAAACAATTAATGCAGTCCACCTCCCATCAGTTCACTGAAGGTGAAACAAATGGACAGCAACGTACGCCCGGATTCTATGGAACGTATCACAACGCCCGAACTCGCGGATGCATTCATCAAGGAACAGGTCGCAGCCCTGCAGAAACAGATCGGCGACGGAAAGGTGCTCCTTGCACTATCCGGAGGGGTCGACTCCTCTGTAGTCGCAGCGCTTCTCATCAAGGCCATCGGAAAGAACCTCACATGCGTCCACGTCAACCACGGACTCCTCAGGAAAGGGGAGGCCGAGCAGGTCATCGACGTGTTCCGCAACCAGATGCAGGCCAACCTGGTCTACGTGGATGCCACGGACAGGTTCCTCGACAAGCTCGCAGGAGTCTCCGACCCCGAGCAGAAGAGGAAGATCATCGGAAAGGAATTCATCGATGTCTTCGAGGAGGAGGCCAAGAAGGTAGAGGGATGCAAGTTCCTCGGACAGGGAACGATCTACCCCGACATCCTTGAGAGTCATGGAGTCAAGGCGCACCACAATGTCGGAGGGCTTCCCGAGAAGTTCGGATTCGAGCTCGTCGAGCCTGTGAAGCTGCTGTTCAAGGACGAGGTCCGTGTGGTCGGTAAACAGCTGGGCCTACCTGACAACATGGTCTACAGGCAGCCCTTCCCCGGACCCGGACTCGGTGTCAGATGCACCGGGGCCATCACAAGGGATCGTTTGGAGGCAGTACGCGAATCTGATGCGATCCTCCGCGAGGAGTTCGCCAAGGCAGGACTCGAGGGCAAAGTGTGGCAGTACTTCACCGTCGTCCCGGACTACCGCTCCACCGGAGTCAAGGATGGGAAGCGCCTTTGGGACTGGCCTGTAATCATCCGTGCGGTCAACACCAAGGATGCCATGACCGCCACAGTAGAGGAGGTCCCCTGGCCGCTCCTCAACAAGATCACGCAGAGGATCCTGACCGAGGTCAAGGGCGTCAACCGTGTACTTTACGACCTCTCTCCCAAACCCTGCGCCACCATCGAGTGGGAATGATTCTTCAGCTGGGGGAGACCCCAGCCCCTTAACCATATCGTTTTATCCTCACCGGGCCATCTTTTCTCGGTGATCATATGGACGAGGATATCCGCAAAGAGCTCGGGCTTGTGCAGATCTACACAGGCAACGGAAAAGGCAAAACAACAGCCGCCCTCGGACTGTCTTTGAGGGCATCCGGAAGAGGATTGAAGGTTCTTTTCCTGCAGTTCCTGAAACCCGACGCGGGATACGGGGAGCAGATGGCCTGCTCGTGCCTCAAGAACATCACCGTGGTATCCATGGGGTTGGCCCATTTTGTCGGTAAAAATCCCAAGCAGGAGGATATCGATGCTGCCCATGTGGCCCTGAGAAAATCAGAGGAACTGATCTCCTCCGGAGAATTCGACATAGCCGTTCTGGATGAAGCCATGAACGCGGTCCGTTTAGGATTGATTACATCCAAGGAACTGATCGATTCCTTGGAGAAGAGACCGAAGAACGTGGAGATAGTCCTCACCGGAAGGGGCATGACCCCGGAACTCGAGGAATACGCGGACCTTATCACCGAGATGAAGCTTATCAAACACCCTATGGACAAGGGGATCGATGCCCGCAAGGGGATCGAGTATTGAGTGATAACATGAGGAGACTTTTGTTCATAGTGGGTTCGATACGGAAAGGATCGTTCAACCGTCAGCTGTCATCGATGGCGGCGGATATCGTCAAGGACTGGGCTGTGGTGGATTACATGGATATCTCTACCTTTCCGCTTATGAATCAAGATGTCGAGTTCCCTGCTCCATCCGCTGTATCGGAAGCGCGGAAACAGTTGGCGGAATGCGATGCGGTTTGGATATTCACCCCGGAATACAACCATTCCATCCCTGGTCCCCTGAAGAATGCCATGGATTGGCTCAGCCGTCCTCTGGATCCACAGGATCCCGACAGGGTGTCTGCAGTGAAAGGAAAGAAGGCCATCATCTGCGGTGCAGGTGGCGGGAAGAAGACCGAATTCTCCCGCAAGGCCCTCGACGAGATGCTGTCCTTCATAGGTATGGAGGTCATCGGCGGAGACGGCTGCGGATTCGCTTTGGATAGAAGGGCATTCGCCGAGAACATATGGGAACCTGGTGACGACGTGAAAGATGCTCTGAAGGTACAGGCAGCGATGCTGAAAGAACATACCGAAAACTGAAAAGTAATACTCTGGCACAGAGGATTATTATCTCTGTTTGAACCATACATCCAATGCAATCATGACAGTCAACATCGTACACGTCTCATTCGGGATGATGGATCCGACAACGTTCATAGAACCTGCTGCCAAGGTCTCCGAGACAGAGAGCATCCCGATTGCAGTGAGCTGCGGCAGAGCGGACGAGATAAAGAACGACATACTTGCCCAGCATGAGATCATAAATAGGATGCTGGAAGCGGACTTCGTTCTCATCAGATGTCAGAAGGACCCTTTCGATGACGAGTTCTTCAAGAAGATCGAGACCAGACTCCCCGGGTGCAAATGCGTCATGGTATTCTGCCCCACTCCGGACGTAGCACAGCTGACCCGCAAGTACTTCAACGGGTCCGACGAGGACTTCCAACTGCTGTTCGAATACGCGTCGAACCGCGGATTCGACAATGATGTCGGCATCATATACTGGCTGCTGAACCATATGGGCCTGGTGAAGGGAAAGATCCCTGATCCGAAGACCCCCAGGAAGCACGGCGTGTACCATCCTGATTTCCCTATCGATGTCTCGCTAGAGGATTACAAGAAACATTTGGTTGCCGGAAAGCCCACTATCGGATTGCTTTTCGTAGCCACCTACTGGGTTTACAGGAACCTGAGGCACATCGACTCGTTCATCCGCAGAGCGGAGGAGAACGATCTGAATATAATACCGGTGTTCTTCGAATCCACATCCGGCCTCACAGGAAAGGAGACTCCGGAGATCGTCAGGAACTACTTTACCGAGGATGGGATCGTCATAATCGACACGCTTGTGATGAACACACCCTTCAGCCAGACGGACAGCTCCTACGAGATCGAGTTCAACTTCTACCGCAGGGTCCTCAATGTTCCCGTCATCAATGCCATGCTGATCAACGGCGAATTCAAGGATTACGAGGCCATTTCCAAAGGTGGTGCTTCGAAGGAATTCGCCTTCCAGAGCTCCTGGGCTGAGATGGACGGTGAGATCATCAGCGTCCCCATAGCACAGACCGTCAAGGACAAGTCTGGGAAGAGAGTCAACATCCCCCTTGACGACCGCATCGACCATCTTCTGACCCTCGTAGGCAATTGGACGGACCTCAGGAGGACACCCAGGAAGGACAAGAGGATCGCCATCATAATGTACCAATCTAGGCCAGACTTCGGAGCCATAGGCAGCGCCGCCGGACTGGACGGCCCTGAAAGCGCCGTTAGGATACTCAAGAGACTGAAGGAGGAAGGTTACACCCTCGACCACATTCCCGAGGACGGAAAGGCTCTGATCGAGGAGATGCTCGACAACGTCACCAACAATCTGGACTGGACAACCTCGGAGAATGTGGCGAAGAATTCTGTCGCCCTCATACCTAAGACGGACTATGCCGAATGGTATTCATCGATTCCCGATTTCATCAGAGAAAAGATGGAGGAGAAATGGGGCGAACCCATGGGCGACGTCATGGTCGAGAAGGGCAAGGCCATCATCCCCGGTGTTGTCAACGGCAACATCCTGATCACCGTCCAGCCGATGAGGTCCTGGTTGGATGCCTGCGACTCCATGATACACGATCCCGAGCTGGTCATGCCTCATCAATATGTAGCATTCTACAGATGGCTGAAGGAGGGATTCGGCGTGAACGCCGTGATCCACCTCGGCACCCACGGCACCCTAGAATGGCTTCCGGGCAAGGGTGGTTCACTATCCGGCAAATGCTGTCCCGATATCGTGCTGAACGGCATACCTAACATCTACCCGTTCCAGATGGACGACCCGGGAGAGGGTCTGCAAGCCAAGAGAAGATCGGAAGCTGTCCTGGTGGGATACACCTGCACCCCTATGGTCAAGGCTGACAGCTATGGCGATGCCGCTATACTGGAAGGGTTGCTCCAAGAGTACCTGAAGAACAAGGAGAACATCACAGGGGACAGGAAGAGGGTGCTCATCGACAGGATGAAGGAACTAGCATTCAAAACATCCATGGCCGAGGACCTGGGATGGGGCGAGGATGTCTCCGATGAACAAGTGATAAAAGACCTGCCGGAACTCAACGACCGTATACAGGAGGCAGGGAACGAACTGATCCGCGATGGGCTCCACATCCTGGGAAGGATCCCCGAGGGAACGATGAGGGAGGAATATGTCAACTCCTTCACGAGGATCGGTTTCGCCAATAGACCTTCGTTACCCAGAGCACTCAAAGATTCAGGATACACGGGTGACGAAATCCGGCTGGCAAGGGACCTCATATCATCTTTCTCGGAACTAGGATACGATTACGACGAATGTATCTCCAAAGCAAGAGGATCGGTACCATCGCCAACCGCAGGCCTTGATGTGATAGTATCGTACATATGTGCACAGCTCCAAGACAAACTGGATGCCACTGAGGAGGAATTGGATGCGGTCGTCGAGGCATTGGACGGACAATATGTTATGCCCGGACCATCCGGAGCACCAACTCGCAGCGGCCCAGACATCCTCCCGCCCGGAAGGAACTACTACGGATTGGATCCCGCCACCGTCCCCAGTCAGTCGGCCTGGGAGGTCGGGAAGAAGAACGCCGACATCATGCTGGAGAAGTACAGATCCGAGAAAGGCGCATATCCAAGACATGTCGGACTCATAGTATGGGCCACGGACACGCTCAAGACAAACGGAGAGGACATTGGATATGCGTTATGGCTGATGGGTGTCAGGCCTGTCTGGACAGGTACCACTGTCAGCGGCCTGGAGGTCATCCCGATATCCGAACTCGGAAGGCCCAGGATCGACGTATCCATACGCATAACCGGACTGTTCAGGGACGTCTTCCACAACCTGATCGAACTCCTTGATGACGCCGTATCGCTGGTGTCCGAATTGGATGAGGACGACGAGAACAACGCCATCGCCGCCAACTACCGCAGGGAGGTCACCGAGAGCATTGCATCCGGCCTCGCCGAGGACGAGGCACGCAGGAACGCATCGATAAGGATATTCGGATGCCCTCCGGGAGCGTACGGTTCGGGAATGAACAAGTCCATTGAGAGCAGCGACTGGAAGGACCTCAGTGACCTGTCGAAGCAGTACTCCGACTGGGGGTCCTTCGCCTACGGAAGGGGCATCGAAGGTAAACAGATGACCAAACAATTCAAGAAGCGCTTCGCTGCCAGCGAGGCAATCGTAAAGAACATGCCCGACAAGGAGATCGGTCTTGTCGACATGGACGATGTCTATGGTTACCTCGGCGGTCTGACGGCATTCGTCAAGTCATCGGGCAATGAGGAAGTCTCGGCATATGTAGGCGATACTTCAGACAGCTCGGACATCAAGGTCAGGTCTTCGTCCGATGCACTGAAGCTCACATTCAGGAGTCAGATTCAGAACCCCAAGTTCATACAGGGTCTGATGAGGCACGGTTACGCAGGAGCCAACGAAGTGTCCAAGTTCACAGGCTACCTCTTCGGATGGGATGCCACATCTAAGACCATGGAGAAATGGATGTACGACGGCCTTGCGGAATCCTATCTGTTGGATCCTGAGGTGTATAAATGGATGCACGATGAGAATCCCTTCGCTGCCATGAACGTGGTCAAGATCCTCGAAGAAGCGATCGCAAGAGAGATGTGGGATGCCGACGACGAGATGAAGGAGAAGCTCGAAGACATCTACATGGATCTAGAGGGCAAGATCGAAGAGCTCACCGACAGATGATGTTGAATTACATCCTTGAAAAGGATAAAAATCGTAAGAACAGAATTTTACTTACTATTTTTTGAAGGATCGAGTATGCAAACGTGACCCTTGAATCCTGTTTATCGTTGAAGAAGAATGGGGTCGGGAGAGGGGATCGAACCCCCGTATGCGGATCTGCAGTCCGCCACATAGCCACTGTGTTACCCCGACGCTGGCAGTAGGATTGGTTCGGGATATATAATACTAATCAGCGTTTTTTGTACAGCTCATCGCCCTTCTTGAAAGCGTCGAAACCGCCCTTGGCATCGCCCTTCTTGAACAGCAGCTCACCGAGATCGTACCAAGCTTTGGCATCGTTGGGATTCAGCTCCAAACGGAGCTTCAAGTGCGCTATAGCATCATCGAGTTTTCCCTTCTCCGCAAGGGTCTTGCTGTACTCGCGGCCGTTGGTCTCCTCGTCCCTTACCCTCATCATCTCCATCTGTGCTTTGTTTATGATGACCTTGATGGCGTTATCCGATATCCAAGGATATCTGCTTTGGGTGATCCTCTTAAAAGGCTCCACCTCGTCCCAATCGATGGTGCATTCCCTGCCCTTGAAAATCTTACGGGGAACATCCACGGTCATGCTTCCGTGGATGACTGTAATGTGATCTGCTTGTGTCATGGCCTGAACTTGACGATGCGCCCGCACTCGTCCCTTCTGGAGACTCCGAACTCCTTGAGCTCGGCTATCTGATCCTTGGTGAAAACCGGTCCATCCTTGCAGATGCGCTTGTCATCCATGACGCAGCATCCGCATACTCCGGCACCGCACTTCATGTACCTCTCCAGAGAGAGTTGGCAGTCCTGGTCGAGCTCCTCGCAGGCCTTGAACATGAAGTAGAGCATTACCTCTGGTCCGCAAGCTATGACATAGTCGTAGGACCTCTCCTTCAGGACCTCTCTCATGAGCTGTACCGCGTTGCCGTGGAACCCCATACTGCCGTCATCTGTTGCGAGCATCAGATTGGAAGTGTGCTTCCTGGCCGTATCGAGCATGATGAGGTCATTGTTGGAACGGGCTGCGATTATGGTGTCTGCACCGGTCTCGACGACTGCAGGCATTATGGCGGCGGTACCCACACCGCCTCCGATGATCAGTATGTTGTTGCTGCTGAGATCGAATCCGTTGCCGAACGGACCTCTGATGGAGAGTCTGTCTCCTACCTTGTACTCGTGCAGCTTCTTGGTCGCATCTCCTATGGCCTTGACGGTTATGCTCTTGGTGTGCTCCGAAATGCCCGATACGGACATCGGGATCTCATCGGTTCCCGGGATCCAGATCATTATGAACTGTCCGGGCTTCACCTTGGCCTCCCAATCGAAAACGAAGGTCTTGGTGTCATAGGCCTCCTCGATGATCTCCTTGATCTGAACAACTTCACTCATGGGCGGCACCTACCATCGAAGCGATTGAGGAGTAGCCGTACTCCTCCATGAAATCCGACAATCCCTGGTTGATCTCCTGGAAGACCTCCAGCCCTCTGGTGCCGACTGCGCTTCCGATCTGGAAAGCGCATGCACCGGCCATTATGTACTCTGCGGCATCCCTCCAATCGGAGATCCCTCCGACTCCTATCAAGGGAATGTCCAATGCGGTCTTCAGATCATAGATCGCCCTGACTCCCACTGGCTTGACGGCTTCTCCCGAGAGGCCGCAGAACTTGTTGCTCATTATCGGCCTGGCGAATTCGGGGGAGATGACCATGGCCTTGAGTGTGTTGATAGCGACTATCGCATCCCCGCCCGCATCCTGGACAGCCTGTCCGATCTGCGTGAGGATGTGCGTGTTGGGCGTGAGCTTCGCCCATACCGGTATCGATACGGCGGACTTGACCGCAGAGACGATGTTCTTGACCATGACGGGGTCGGTACCGACCTCCATGCCGTATCCTTTGGCATGAGGACAGGACAGATTGAGCTCCACCGCACAAGCACCGTAGTCCTCCATCTTCCCTGCCAAGGTCGAGAAGTCGTTGGGCCCGGCTCCATAGATGGAACCGATGATCTTTCCCTTGGAGGTTGCAATCCTCATCTCGTCCCTGAAGAGTTCGATTCCGGGGTTGGGGAGGCCCATCGCGTTGACGTATCCTCCCTTGACCTCCATGAAGCATGGATTGTCATGACCGGGGTTCGGCTCCATACCGATGGATTTCGTGACCGCCGCTCCGGCTCCCGATTCCAATACGCGGACCAGGGAGTCTCCGGTCTCGTCCATAATTCCGGAAGCGATCATGCCCGGCTTCTGCAGGGTGATGCTTCCGATCTCCGTCTTCAAGGATACCATGCTTGACCGATACAGTCCATCAATATTAGTCTGTCCGTCCCCGCGCGTGAAGCAAGGTTAATAAATGGCCCCATGGATTGAGAAACATGGACATGGAGCCTTTCCGTCAGGACTTTCCCACCATCCGCAAGAAGGTTGGGATTTACCTCGACAGTGCATGTCAGACCCTGAGACCCGACAAGGTGATCAGGTCCATGGACGAGTACTATGAGGATTACCCTGCATGCGGCGGGCGCAGCGTCCATGCGATGGCCACCAAGGTTTCTCTGGCCATCGACGATACCAGATCCGAATTGGCATCGTTCTTCGGCACTTCCGATCCGGAATGCTATGTGTTCACCAAGAACACCACCGAGGGGATCAACACGGCCGCATTCGGACTAGGTCTGAAGAAAGGAGATGTCGTCGTCACCACGGATGCGGAACACAACTCCAATCATGTCCCTTGGTTGAAGCTAAGGGACACGGTAGGTATCGAGCGCCGTTTCTCCAAGTCGGGGAACACGGGTGAGTTCGATATCGAGTCCTTCAAATCCTGCATGGATAAGAGGGTGAAAGTTGTATCCGTCCAACACTCCAACAATGTCACCGGCTGCTCTGTGCCAGTCAAGGCTGTCACGGAGATCGCTCACGACTACGGGGCCACCGTTATCATCGACGGTGCTCAAGCCGCTCCGCACATGCCTGTGGACCTCAAGAAGATCGATGCGGACATCTACTGTTTCTCCATGCACAAGATGCTCGGACCCTCGGGAATGGGTGTGATGTACGGCAAGAGAGAGGTCCTCGAGAGGATGCAGCCCCTGACCCTGGGAGGAGGCACAGTGGGTTTGGCCACTTATGAGGATGTCACCCTTGCGCCCATTCCGGACAGGTTCGAGGCAGGTCTCCTGAACTATGCCGGGATCATCGGGACGAAAGCGGCATTAGAGTATCTCTCCAAAGTCGGGATGGACAACGTGGAGAAATGGGACACCGAGCTCATGAAGAGAGCGATGGGCAATCTGGAGGATATCAAGGGACTCCATTACGTCGGCCCCGAGCAGCCCGGCAAGAGGTGCGGAGTCCTGTCGTTCAACATAGACGGTCTGGTATCCCATGACATCGCCATGATGCTCGACAGCATGTCCAACGTGATGATCCGCAGCGGAATGCACTGCGCACATCCCTTCTATGTCTCCAGGGCGGTCGACGGAAGCGCCAGAGCCTCCACTTATCTCTACAACACGCCTGAGGAGATGGACGTCTTCACATCCACGGTCAGGAAGATCGCCGAGACCTTCGGCGAGTGATCCTCTTAGCCTCATTCCATTGCAGACTGAAGCTTCCGCCGTATTCCGTCTCTGCGATATGCGTCCTATAACCGAACGACATCTCAACGAAGTGGTCGTGAACATACAGACTGTAGCCTTCCGGAAGAATCATCGTCCCATCCAGTATGAGCTCGTCACTGTTAGATGATTCGAATACGTCAAGCATGTATCCGATCCGTTCCACCAGATTGTCATCCATGGAACCGCGCTCCATTTCGTATATCCCTGATAATCCTCCGGCCACAGAGGCCAGGAGAACGATGCCTGATATGCACAGCACCACCCTTGACAGAGTGAATTCGATCATATCTCCTTGACCTCTACACCGTAATCGAACCCTCTCATCTCAAGGATCACATCACCGTAGAGCACAATGTCGTTCCCAAGGACCGGACTGTCCAGGATCACACGGTCCACCTGATTGTCCCCCATGTATACCCTGACTACATACCCCTCGTTCCCTCCGAGCATGATGTATCCGCCTGACGGGATGCTCAGGTCTATGTGCGTAGAGTAACCGCTCCCCTTGGCCCCCGTACGGTCTATCCAGTCCGCCAGATGTTCTGCTACGGTCGCCATCTCTCTGCGGTCGATATCCTGCTGTATGTTGTCCACCGCCATCACCATGGGCGGGACCATGAGGGAGATTATCAGGAAGGACACGGTGAGCTTGATGGGGAGACTGATTATCCCCTTGCAGTTCAACGCCATCTGATCAGCCCCTCCACCTGCTCCGAGTATTCGTTGTAGCCTGCCAGATATGCGGTTACGGTCAATCTTATCGTGTCCTTGGGATAGCTAGATAGTGTCCAGCCGCTTAACGTCGCCTTTCCGTCTCCGTCGGTGACGACATAATCCACGGGTCCGGAAACCTGCTTGTTGGAGATCACAACGCTGACCCCTTTCAGCGGCTCGTCGTTCTCATCCAGGACACATACGTGGATGTCCGGTATCTTTCCATCCTCTATCACTACGACATTCTCCTCTATTCCGAGGGAATGGATGTAATGCGGAGTATCGATGCCCCCCATCCACCCCATTATCACCGCACTGCCCATGGTCGCCACCATTATGACGATCATGAGCTGCAGCGGGAGACCCTCTATCCCTCCTCTCCTGTTACCTGCCAAATTCCAATGCAAATTGTCACCGGAAGATGATTTTTACGGAACAGAATAAAAGATATCGTGTAGAAGTCATGCTGACTTTCCGATCGGGACCCTTTCTAGAACGGTGTGCTTAGCACCCTTCGGGCCGAGCTCCGACCTCATGACGAGGACCTCATCACAGAGGAAGGATTGGAACTCCGAGTCGGAATACTTCTCGAGGAAACCGCTCACATCCGAGGGGCCTTTGCATCTTCCTACTGTGATGTGACTTTTGAAAGGCTTCTCGTCGAACTGTATGTTCGCAGCCTTGAGGATAGCTGATATCCTGTCCGCGATGCCCTTGAGGACACCCTCAGGCTTGGCACCGATCCATATGACGGACGGCCTGTTCGCGTTGGGGAAACAGCCTGCTCCGGCGATGGTCACTGTGAAGGGCTCCGTGGATGCCACAGCATCCTGGATGCATCTCACCACCTTCTTGGTCTTGCCGTCGTCGATGTCACCGATGAATCTCACGGTGATATGCATCTGAGAGATGGGCGATGCCTTCACATTCTGCATGCGGCCGACATCCTCGAGAACACCCTTCAGAACCGAAGGGTCCTTCACCGGTATGGAAAGGAACATCCTGATCTTCATTGGATCCTCTTCTTGACGTCTTCCAGAAGTCCCCTGCATCCTCTCTCGATGTCATCGTACGCCTTGTCGAAATCGAGAGTGAAGTAAGGGTCGTCGACTATGCCTCCGTCGGCGTAGTCCATAAGGAGTCTCACGGTGCAGCTTCCGGGATTGGGGCACATGGCGGCCATGTGGCGCATGTTCTGATAATCCATGCCGATAACGTAATCGTAATCAGTGAAGTCGCTGAGGACCAGCTGCCTGCTCCTCTTGCCGGCGCATGATATCCCGTGCCTCTTCAGCACCTCGGCAGAACGCCTGTCCACCGGATCGCCTATATGCTCTCCGCTGGTCCCTGCGGATGCGACATCGATCTTCCCGCCGAGCCCCTCTTTCTCGACCATGTCCTTGAAGACGAACTCGGCCAGTGGGCTGCGGCATATGTTCCCGTAACAGACGAAAAGGACGTTGACTAAGCACATGTGAACAATACCCCTAACAGACTAGCCATATAACACGATGACGATTTATATTGGAACGACTTTCCAGACATCATGCAGGGCAAGATGTCGACACAGGACAAGATCGTTAACGCCATGCCTTTCCTGGCATTCCTCGTTATCGCTGCCATCGGTGTCATTTTCGTTTTGACACAGTGATTCCGCCCGGGATCGTACCTGTTCCGCAAGGAACCTATCAATCATCCAGTGCTAGCTGTGCTGGTCAGTCGCAAAGCTGACAGCGAATGAATTTCTTTTAAAACAAAAACGTAAAACAAAAGAGAATCGGGGCGGTGCCCCGATTGAATCAGTTTCCGGAGTTCCTCAGCTGCATGAGCGCCCTCTTGGATGCGAGGTTACC